>CALBGK010000001.1 GCA_937893115.1 uncultured Erysipelotrichaceae bacterium
TATTTCTGGAGCATCCAGTTCGGCTTTTCTAGATAAATCCCTAAAGCTTTCATTCACTGGTTGATAAGATTCTTGTGCTTCTGGTTTCTTGTCTAATATCTCAACTGTTTTAGCTAGAACCTCGGTAACATATCTTTTATTACCATCACGGTCATCATAAGACCTAGTAGAGATAGAACCTTGAATGCCTATTCTTGCTCCCTTCCAGGCATATCGACTTAAGAAGTCCGCTGTGTGTTCCCAGGCTACACAATTGATAAAGTCACTAGTTTCTTTATCTTTTCTAACTGCTACAGTAAATGATGCAACTGACTTATTAGTATTTGTTTTTCTAATTTCAATGTCTTTTGTCAGTCTTCCTGTGAGTGTTACATTATTCATTGTTCATCCTCTCTTTCTACTATCCAGTAATTCCCATAATCGCTTTTATGCATCTTAACTTTTATTCCGTCTTCTTTTAGCCTTTCTTCTAACCTTCCTAGTTTAAATGTCTTATATCTTTCGACGTCATCTTGTAAATTAAAGAATTGCTTCATCTGTTCTAGCATGATTTCAACATCTGCTATTTCTTCTGAAATGTGATTGATATCCCCTTTATCTCTAAACCATTTGCATAGTTCTTTTGTGAGTTCTGACATTTCTTCAATGCACATTTGAACTTGTGCATCTATGCCATATTTACTACGGGCTTTATCGAATAAATCTTTTTTATCCATCTTCCTTCTCCTAAACCTAGTCGACATTTAAGCCATATTTAGTTTCAAATGCCTCAATCTTCTTGTAGATTGGCTTACAGAGTTCTTGTTCTTCAAGCTTAGTAATCTTGCCTAAAACTAAGTCGGAGTGAATGATTTCAAGCTCTCTTTTTAAAGGCTCAATGTAGTTAGTAAAATCATGTTTCATATCGTCATGCTCATTGTATTCAGTGAATAAAAGGTCTAATAATTTCATGTTAATAACTCCCTTCTTTGATTAATTCTTCTAGGTTATCGATGTTGTACTTAGGATTGTTGGAGGTGTCGTAGTTCACCGCCAGATCTCTTCCTGGCACCCTGTCTCTTTCTTCCCAGGTTCTTACTGCTGCCTTCCAATCTTTCATCTTGTTCTTACCTATCATCCATCCTTTTGACTCGTAAAAGTCATAGAAACGTTTAGCATCTACCCTGTTGTTGCGTTCTTTGCAATAAGATTCAATTTCTTGAATGGAAGGAGGGCAAAAAGAACTTTTCTTTTTGGATATATCTTTAGATATATCTTTTTCTTTTATATCTTTTAACTTATAACTTTTAACTGTAGTAGATACATTTTGTCGACAATTTGTATCTGCAACTTCTGCATTTACTGTAGATACATTTTGTTGACATTTTGTATCTGTACTTTTAGCGTCTATTGCAGATACATTTTGTCTACAATTTGTTTCTGCTTCTTCATCATCTTCTGCATCAACATTTTGTCTGCTTTTGTACTTACTATTTCTTGCATTGTTAGTATCTATAACAGGCTTAATAAGATTGAATATCGCTTTTGTGATGCCGTTAAGTTCTAGCTCAATACCATCAAACTGATATGCCATAATGGCTCTATATAGGGCTAATTGCTCCTTTTCCTTAAGCTGTTCAATCGCTTCATAGTAGCTTCTAAAGAATGTAAATCTGTCACGCGTCATAATTATCTCCTGTCATTAATAGTTCAAAGATATCTTCTTTAATGGGATAAACTTCTAAGTTTATTTGGTTTTTATTGCCAACTTTTTTGCTAGTTTTTTGATATCTTTTTAATAGTTTCAACGCTCTTTTTTTATCATCGATGATAGAATTTCCGATGATATTTGTATCAGCTGTAAGTAAGTATCCTTTGCAAGAATGAGCGATATATAATTCGTTTTCATCGTTGAAGTATCTCTCATTAAATTGCTCAAATAACTTTCTTAATCCTCTTTCTTGGATGATAATTCCATTACTTTTTAAGTGATTAATTATCTCTTTTTTGGTGTGCCATTCCACCAAATATTGCTTCAAAATTTCTTCAAACATTGAGTAAGTCCTCCCAATAATCTGTCTCTATTCCAACTTCCGATGCATACTTTAAGGTAGTATCTATTAGCTGCGACATCTCTTTTGAATTGAATGTTGAGCTTCCATAAAAGACTTCTACGGTGCAATAAGGAACTCCTTTGTATAATGTTTCATCAACTATTCTTATGTGGCGTGCAAGGCTTTTAAAATCGTCTATAGCATCTTTTTTGATAGTGATGAATGTTGATTTAGCACCAGACATTTCAAGTAATCTTAGATATAAGTCTTCAGATGATGATGTATCACCATTTTCAACCATGCATATTTCATTAATTAAGGCCCATAGCATCGAGTTTTGTTTAACTGAGCGCTTATTACTTACCTTTTTAATATCAAGCGTGTATTGCTCATTTTTAAGACCTTCCGCCAAGCTTAAATATCTAGGTTCAATAGCGAACATCAGGTTTATCTTTCCATCTTTAGAAAAGGTTTTATTTTTATAATTAGCTAATAGTTTCATACTCTATCTCCACTCTTGGATTTTTTTTATCTACTTTTATGTAGTGATGTATTTCTTGAATATGCTTCTGGGTATCGTTTTCAAGTATTCCATACTTCACTAAAGCATCCAGAATGAACTTAATCGCAAATGTGATATTGTCAGGGTCTTTTCTTTTGTCTTTGACATACCAGGTGAGTTTAAGTTTTATTGGATACTTCTTTATTTTGTTTACATGCTTAGCAGTCAGCGATTTTAAGATGAGCATCTCATTTTCACTTTTCATCTTGGCTCCATAGTATTGGTTGCTTCTGCACGCCCTGGTGTACTCATTTAAAGAAGAAAGTTCACCATAAATAGTTATCATAGATAGCTTTTACCATACCTTTTGATAAACTCTTCTCTTGTATGAGTCTCTTCATACTTTCTTTGAGCTAGCTTTTTAATCGCCAGATCTAATGTCTTATTGAAGTGAACACCATCGGTAGATAAGTTATGATGCCTTCCGCATAAATAGACAATCATCCCATCCTTATCAGACTTCTTGCGATTAGCTGTTCCTTCATAGATGTGATGGGTATGAATATCATCTTTTCTACCGCATACAAAGCATTCTTTTTCAGTTTGAATCAAACTCTTCATACTCTTTTAAATTCCTTAAACATTCTTCTTTACTCTTAGGATTAATATCAACCCACTTACCACTTTTTCGTTTTGGTAGCCAGAGACACTTACACTTATTCACTTCATATCCCTGTTCTTCAAGTGCTAGCTTATAGTAGCCAAGTTGCCATTCTAGATGAGGGATATTAAGATTTGTATTTGTCTTAAAGTCGATTAGAATATCGCCATTTAAACAGTCAATGCGCCCTGCGTAACGCTCCTTATAGTCAATCATCGCTTCACATATTGGATAGTCGATAAACTCTTTATAGAGTCTTAAAAATTCATTAAATGCTAAACTGCGATATGGTTCAGTAAACTCAGGTTTTATACCTTGCTCAAGATAGTTTTGGATGGCTTCATGAATATCTGTTCCAAAGTCACATGCATTTTTTAAGATGTAACTTGGGATGATGGAATAATCATCCCCAGTGGCAAACTCAACGAGTCTACTAACACTAGGAATGATTACGCCATTGGCAAGATATAAATGCTCATCTTCAAGGTATTCAATCATTTAAATGACACCGTTACACTCGATTTCACAGGGCTTTCTTTAAGATATAAATCATACAATCCTTCTTCTTTTAATCGTGCTGTATCAATCGTTTTACGTGTACTAGGTGCTTTATAATTTATCTTTAAGAAATCATTCTCAAAGGATTTTATGCCATTTGCTTCCATAGCTTCTAGCATGGCGTTTTTAAGTTCATCCATACGGACATCAAACTCTGCCTTTGCCTGGTATAAAGATTTAAGCTTATTAGATACTTCTTCATTGAGTTCTAATGCATTGTTTTCAACCTTAATTAGTTCCATCTGTTTTCTCCTTTTTCTTAGCGATTGCTTGTGATGCTTGTTGAACTGTCAGTTCTTCAAGAGTATTGACTTTGTAGAAAGCAAGCATCTTCTTTTGATTGTCTTCATCGTAAAGGCCTTTGATAAGTTCTACTTGTTTAGCTGTTGCCTTAGTTGGCTTCTTTTCTTCTTCCTGTTTATCCTTTTGAATTGCGGCATCCACTGCATCACTTTCACTTAGTTCTAAGGCATTCATGTACAGATAGCGTTTTAGGTATGTGTGCTTAGAACCTAGATTTTGAATTTCATTGGCTCCTTTGACCAAAGCTTCAGCGGTTGGTGTTTCAAAGATGATTTCTTTATCGCCATTGGTGATAGTTAAGGTAGCTGTTTCACTAACTGCTCCCAGGTCATCGATATCTCTTTTGATGTTGAAGATTGCACATAAGCCAACCTTAGCTAGTTCTTCAGTAGCTTGAGATAAGAAGTCTTTGAGTTCGAAGTAATCAAATCCAGCGAACTTGTTATGGCCAGATTTCTTGGTACACTTCTTTTGAGTTTCGATTCTTGCTTTTGCAAGACTTAAATAGATGTTATTTTCCATATTCTTCTCCTTTAAAAACGAATAAATATAAACTGATAAAGAATGCTATGAAGTAGTATTCATGAACGAATAATGTAAGTGGTATTGATAACACGGTACATGTAATTAGAATTAAGCCTTTCATTTATTTCCTTTCTTTAAGTTTCCAAATTCTGGTAGTTATTTACCTGAAGATAGGCGATTAACTTGTGTAAAGTTCAAAAAATAGAATTAATATCAACTCTTAAGAATAGTTAATCGCTAAACGATATTTTTTTATTTGAGTAACTGCCACAATTTGGGCTTTCTATTTCAAGCAAGATTACTTGCTGCAATAGATGCAAAAAATCATTTAGTTGTTCATGTTATAATCGAGTCGAGGTATAACATATGAAAGTTACAAGTAAATTTAAATCAATCGAGAATCAAGATATTGCTGTCGAATTTATAACGCCAAATGAATGTCCTATTTGTCATAGTGGTATTGAACCGACAATTTATGGCGGCAGTATAGATGGCGCTGGAACTGAAGCTTATTTAAGCCTTCATTGTGGCTGTAGAAAATGTAATAGTTCCTTTTTATCTAGGTACGATGTGATAGGGATCGATTTAAATCAAGCAGTCAGTCTTCACACATATGCACACAAGACTAGGTTCAAGTGTTCAGAACCTATCAAAACTAGGAAAATAACTTTTGATAAACACATAGAGTCGGTCTCTTCTTCATTTGTAGAAATCTATAATCAAGCTAAAATTGCAGAAGATAGTGGACTCACTCATCTTTGCGGAATTGGATATCGTAAATCTTTAGAATTTCTAATCAAAGATTATGCTTTATACATTCATCAAGAAGATGAATCTATAGCTGATAAACCATTGTCTCAATGCATCAAGGATTATCTTGATAATGATAATTTAAAGCATGTAGCTACTGCTGCTGCTTGGATTGGCAATGATGAGACTCATTACACCAAGAAACACGAAGATTACAATTTAGATGATTTAAAGATGTTTATCAACGCTACTGTTAGTTACATAACCACTGAGTTAATAACTCTAGAGGCTATGAAGATATTTCCTAGAAAAGTTTGATTTTATTTATCAAGCTTTTTTTCTATGCGTTCTAACTGCTCGCGAATTTCTTGCAATTGCTTAAGAATTTCATCCAAAGCTATCATTGATAGTTCTTGCATAATTAACCTCATTTCTACTCCATATCCTTGCTATAATTAGCAAAGAAAGGAGATTGTAATGACTATTGATAATACTGTTGATTTAGCTTTAATTGTTGCTTTGATATCTCTTGTTAGCCCTTTGCTCACAACATTGTTTAATATTCTTTATCAACTGTTTATTAGACATACAGATAAAAAAGAACAATATTACAAAGAACAGATAAAACCTATAGAAGATGTGCTTCGTGGATATTTAAATGCAGTTGGTAAATGTATAGCATTAGATACCGCCGAAAACGAAGATTTGTATGGCGAGTATTATCCATCAATTCTTTTGAATGTTTCGCCTGAAAATAGACAAATATTTATAGATTTTAATAGAGATATGTCAAAGTCTAAGATTGATAATATCGATGAGAAACTAGATAAATTAGCTTCTACAGTTCAAATAGAACTCGATAGATTACATAAATCGCAAAAACGATAATTACATAAATCGCATAGAACTTCGCAAATAACGGCTCATACTTTTTCAACAATCGCGATAATAGTAAGCAAACTATTGCCATTGCACCGACGATTACGATATTTTTATCTACCATATTTGTCCCTTATTGACTAAGCTAATGTCTTAAACTCTTTGCCAAGCTTGGCACAGACATCTTTGAGTTCTGCTTCCAGTTCTCTTATCTTTTCGCCATCGTACTTATCGCACATGTAGGCAACGAATAACTGGTTATCTAGTTCTTCATATCTTTTTTCTAGTTCTTGTTTTTCCATAAAATAAAACCTCCTGTAATCGTTTGATGATCTACAAGAGGTTGCGATTAAATTTGCATGAATGCTATAATTTAAAAGCAATCTACCCTTGTAGGTTGTGCTCATTTTGGGTGCTTGCCGATATGTCGCCAAACTTAACTGCACGCACCCACTTATTACTTCATTTCATTGATTAGTTGTCTGACAAGTTCAGAGCGGCTAATCTTTTTTTCTTTACAGACATCATCTAGCTTTTTAAGTGTATCTTCATCCATCCTTAGTGCTATTCTGATGTCTTTAGGCTTACCTATTACAGGTCTGCCCATTTTCTTCTTTTCTGTGGCACTTTTCACATCACTCCTTTCCCTTAATTGCACCACTTTTGTGTGCCGATATGTGCCTATACATATATTACACTTTTGTGTGCCTTTAAGTCAAGAGATATTTTAATAGTTTGGCGACATTTAATTTTCAAATAACAATAGTTTTTACATAAATGGCTTTTTCTTTTTGGCAATTGTTATCGTCTCGTGATTTGTCAGTTTTAAACCACTAGCCCAATTTAGAAAATGTTCTAAGTCTTTCTTTACCCAGATGAACTGGCGACCAATTTTAATTGGATTAAGCAAGCCCTCATTACGGTATAAATAGAGTAATTGCCGATAAATTCCGGTAGCTTCAACCGCCTCTTTTGTGGTGTAAGATAGTTTCCTATCAACCAGTTCTTGTTTTGACATAAGATTTCCTCCTATTTATTCTGTAAATTATAGTTGACAGTTAGAACAAAAAAATATCAGTTACCTTGCAATCTAAAGCTTCAGCCAATGCGACCATAGTGTTCTTGGTCAAGTTAATATCACTATTATTCTCAATTTGAGATATCAAGTAGCGCGATACATTGGCCTTTTCAGCTAATTCTTGCTGAGTCATCGATAATTCTTCTCTTCTATCTTTAACTTTATTCATGCTTTCGCTCCTCTCTACACTGTAAATTATAGTTTACAGTTATTTACATGTCAACAATAATTTACATTATTATTGAATTAGATGGCTTTTTTCTGTATTATATAGTTGTCAATATAATATAGTAAGGAGTAAAAATGAAACTAAGTGAAATAATCAAAGAATACATAAATGAACATAGGATATCATTAAGACAATTTGCCCGTCAATCTGGCTTATCTAACACATATATCACTAATATAGTAAATGGGAATGATGCAAACCCTAGTTTAGATGCTATTAATAAAATCGCTTCTGGGCTAGGGATAACGTCTCAACAATTATTTGACTTATTAGATAACGAGCAATCTTTTAACATTAGAATGTCTGATGAAACTATGTATGAGTCTTTGGAGATGGATTATATTAGAGTTCCGCTTTATTCTGCACTTTGTTGTGGTGATGGTGGTTTTGTAGATGACAATATAATTGAATATGTTCCTGTTCCGTCTAAAGACCTAAAGCCAAATGGTCAATATTTTTGCCAATACGCCAGTGGTGACAGTATGAAGGATGCTGGCATCTTTGACGGAGACCTACTTGTGTTTGAAAAAATATCAAGTATCGATAGCGGTAATATCGGTTGTTTCTGTATAGATGAAAACGAAGCGGTGTGCAAGAAGTATCAAGAATATAATGGCAATATTATTTTGCAACCCATGAACAGCAATTATGAGCCAATCATAATAGATCCATTGAATGATAATTTTAGATGCATAGGCAAATTGAAAAAATCTATCAAAGATTTTAAATAAAACATTTAGGGGGTATAAAATATGATTTATACGATTGAAAAATGTCCACAATGTAAAACTACACTAAGGTTTCTACAACCTAAAAAGAGTGGCGTCCATTTTGGAATCCCATTTAAAAGATGCCCTAATTGTGGATGCTATATCAAAGTCGAAAATACAAAGGAAGCAATATCATTTACTACGTTTAATAAGTACTATTATTTTTTTCAAACGCTTTTTGCTCCATACTTTATTATGTTTAGTTTATACATCGGTACGTTTATTCAAATGCCAGTCGAGTTTAGGGTAGTTTTTGGCATACTAATCATTATTGCTTGTATTGCTCTTTTTAAACGCGTTAAAAGCATTTATGATAAAGAATTTCAAGAGTCTTTAGACAGATTAAAAGATATTAACTATTTAAATATTTTGCTTCACTTTAAATTTATAACAAAGCAAGAATATGAAGATTTTATTAGAACAGGTCATGTTCGCATTGAAAAGTTTAGTGATGAATTAGTGCAAGATAATAGTACATCGAATAGTGCAAGTTTAGAAAAGCACGAGGAACATGATGAAAATGAAACCAACAAAAAAGCTGTTATTGATGTTGAACCAGTTGTTAAAAACAAGGATGATAATCAAATAATTAAATATTGTAGAATATGTGGAACTAAGTTGAATGAAGGCTCTAGTTATTGTCATAACTGTGGAACTAAAGTAAAGGAGTAAATATGCTTAGATGTAATAATTGTGGAAAAGAAAATCCAGATGATAGTAAATTTTGCCAATACTGTGGGAGTAATCAATTAGAAAATATAGTCGAAGTGAAACCAGTTAATAAGAAAATTAATAATTCTAAAGGTCTCAAAATATACTCTGCAGTGATAACGGCGCTATTAGTCGGCTTAGCTATTTTTAGTGGCATTCTAATCACTACAAAGCACGAAGAATATTTAGCCTTAGAAAAAGAATATTCTGACCTAACATATATTT
>CALBGK010000002.1 GCA_937893115.1 uncultured Erysipelotrichaceae bacterium
GAATATTGCCTACACCCTTAAAGCCATAAGTAAAATCATAGCCACAGACTAAAGTTTTAAGATTTAATTTATTAATCAAACCTTTTAAGAATAGATGATGTTCAAGATTAGCTAATTCTTTAGAAAATTTAAAGACTATACAATAGTCGATATCATAGGTCTCTATAATCTTTAAACGACTATCAAAGTCTTGTATATGTCCTTGACTCTTACCCTCGTTGATAACTTCATAAGGATCAGGATAAAAAGTTATTAAGGCTGTCTTATAGCCATCTTTTTTTAATCCCTTGGTCTTTTTAATGAGAGCTTGATGTCCGATATGAAGACCATCAAAATAACCTATACAGGCAATAAGAGGATGATTGATATAGATATCATCATGAATATCCAAATAGATAGTCTGCATTAAAAAAGCCCCCTTTTAGAATAATATAGGCCATCTCTATATTCATAGATAGCTAAAACTTCGTCATCTTTGACTAGTGCGATAGGTGATTTAGGAGCATCCAGTTTTAATGCCTTACCATTTTTGACATCTTTTACCAATCTTTCATCACATTCGATAATAGGATAGCGATATTTTATTAGATCGATGAGAGGATGAAAATGGATATTGCCATTTTCTACTTCTTCTAAGCTATCACAATCTTCTACTCTAACTTCATCAACCATAGTTCTTCTTAAATCACTGAGCGTAGCTTCAATATTAAACTTAGCTAAGATATCTCTAGCTAAAGTGCGAATATAGGTACCACTAGAGACCTTAACTCTAAATGTCATCTTTTTATCATTGAGATTTAATAAATATATTTCTGATACTTCTATCTCTCTTAAAGGTATTTCTACTTCTTGGCCAGCTCTTTGATATTCGTATAATTTCTTGCCCCTCACCTTAATAGCAGATGTAAGTGGTGGCCTTTGTAAGGACTTGCCCTTAAAGGAATTGAGCGTAGTTATCATCTCTTCTTCACTAGGGACATTATATGAATCTTGAAAAGATACTATCTTTCCATCAATATCTAAAGTATCCGTCGTATATCCAAAATCAACTGTAGCGACATATTCTTTATAAGCAGTAGTCAAAAAACTATTGGCCTTGCAAGTCTTGTCAAATAAGATAATCATCACCCCTGTGGCATTGGGATCTAAGGTACCAGTATGACCTATAGCCTTAGTATTTAAGACCTTGCGCATCTTGTAACATAAATCAAATGATGTAATTCCCTTTGGTTTATCAATAAAACATACATTTTGCATATTTTTTATTATAACATAGATAAAATGCGATAAAATGGATATATGTCTGTAAAAAGAGTTTTGGCGAAAGTCAGAAAAGCTGACTTAGAATATGATTTAATCAACGATGGCGATTACATCGGTGTCGGTTTAAGCGGCGGTAAAGATTCATCTTTACTCTTATATCTCTTACATCTATATCAATACTTAGCAGCAGGTAGCCTAGACAAGAATTTTAAGATAATAGGTATTCATATTGACCTCAATTTCGGTGAAGAAGACTTTAAACCTGTTGCCGATTTCTTTAAAAGATATGATATCCACCTTTATGAAGAAAAGAGTCTAGTTGCTGATATCTTAAAGCGTAATCTCAAAAATGATAAGATACAATGCAGTCTTTGTTCGACACTTAAAAAAGGAGCTGTCATCAAGGCCGGGAAAATGCTAGGCTGTAATAAGATAGCCTTTGGTCATCATGCGGACGATGCCATTGAGACCTTGCTTCTTAATATGATATATGGGGGAAGAATCGCGACCTTTGATCCTAAAATGCATCTAGACCGTGAAGATATAACCTTCATTCGTCCTTTTATATTACTTCATAGCATCTATCATACATATCCTCAAGCGAAAGAAAATTTCCTCTTGGCTTTGCATAATACTGATAAAGTAAATCTCTTTAAGAAATAATTAGCCTAAGATCACTGTTCTTAAGACGTATAAGGCATAGATAGCTACAAATATAAAACCTTGATATCTAACCATCTTATATCTCTTTTTGATAAAAGGAATAATCAAGAATATTGCACACATCACTATCAATAATATTAAGTCAAAGTTATATGATACAGCATAATTGATAGGACTGATAATCGATGAGACACCTAATATCAAAACAATATTAAAGATATTAGAACCGATAATATTGCCGATAGCTATATCGACAACACCTTTTTTTGTAGCGGTAATTGAAGTTACTAACTCTGGCAAAGAAGTAGCGACAGATACCAGTGTAACACTGATAAGCTTTTCTGAAATACCGATGGCTGTAGCTAGAGTAGTTGTATTATCAACGACAAAGTCACCACCGAATTTCAAAGCGACAATACCGATAATAATATAGATTAGAGCCTTAGAGACACTCATCTCTACTTCACTTTCCTCATCACTTGTATCCGTCTTTTTCGCCATATAGATATTATAGAAAAGATATAAGGCGCAAATAGTGATGAGTATGATACCTTCAGTTCTTGAAATGATATGAGAATTATCATTATTAGCCATGAATAATAATATCACTGTCACTATCAGCATGAAAGGATTTTCAATTTTAGCCGTCGACTTCTTAAAAGGCAAGTCATTGATAATGGCACAAATACCAAGTATCAATAAGAGATTAGCGATATTACTGCCGACGACATTACCGATTGAAAGGTCAGAAAAGCCTTCAAGGGCAGCTGAAGCAGAAACCATCAATTCTGGCATTGAAGTACCGATGGCGACAACCGTTAAACCGACAATAATCTTAGGAATGCCAAATTTGGCAGCTACTGCACTAGCACCATCAACTAAAATATCTGCTCCTTTAATCAAAAGAATAAAGCCGATAATGATACCTATAATATTTATTAATATATCCATTTTAATTTATACTTCCATACATCTTATAATAATCATCAAGTCTTTGAATCATCTCTTGGCTTAGTTTACCCTTAGATTCAAGATATTCTCTAACTTCTTTCATCGATACGATACAAGCTGTATCAAAACCATAAGTGTCCTTAATTTCTTCTAGGGCACTTTTTTCACCCTTGCCCTTTTCATTGCGATTTAAAGAAACCATCAAACCAACTATCTTGACATTAGCGGCGCTTAAGACCTTAGGAACAGTCTCTTCCATCGACTTGCCTGAAGTGGTGACATCTTCTATCATGATTACTCTTTCACCATCTTTTAAGGCATGTCCTAGTAAGCCGCCCTTGTCAGCTCCATGGTCCTTTATCTCCTTGCGGTCACTAGTATATTTAACTTTTTTATTATAGAGCTTACTGAAAGCTATACAAGTAGCAACAGCGATAGGTATACCCTTATAGGCTGGACCAAATAAGACATCAAAGTCTAGGCCATACTTCTCTTTGATAGCCATGGCATAAAATTCACCAAGCTTTTCTAATTGAAAGCCATCTTCATAAGCGCCTGCATTCATGAAAAATGAGCTTTTACGACCTGATTTAAGTGTGAAGTCACCAAATTTTAAGCATAAATTCAATAAAATCCTGTTTATACTTTTCCATTATCTCAACATCTCTTCTATTTCATCATAGGTCTTTTTAGGGTCAGCACTTCTAGTGATAGAGCGACCCACAACAATATAATCAGAACCCATCTCTTTAGCATAAAGAGGTGTAGCTATACGCTTTTGGTCATCAGCGCTATCATCTCTTAGGCGAATGCCTGGGGTGACAGTGATAAAGTCTTTGCCACAGATCTCATGAATCTTTTGTACTTCATGAACCGAACATACAACGCCATCAAGTCCAGCTTTCTTAGCATTTAAGGCATAGTGTAAGACGCAATCTAAGACTTCACCTTCAATCAATAATTCTTCATTCATGATCTCTTTAGTAGTTGAAGTAAGTTGTGTTACACCAATGCATAAAGGAACATTACCATCGATTGCTCCTTCGCGTAAACCTTCCATCTCTGCCTTCATCATATTGATGCCACCAGCACAGTGTAAGTTGACAATATCAACACCTAATGCAGCTAAATTCTTCATGCCGCCCTTAACGGTATTAGGGATATCATGCAGTTTTAAGTCAAGAAAAATCTTATGTCCCATCTTCTTTATCTCTTTGATGATGTCAAGACCACAAGCATAAGTTAGTTCCATACCTATCTTGACATAGATAGGTTGGTGAAACTTAGAAATAAAAGCTAATGTTTCTTCACGAGAAGAAAAATCTAAAGCGACTATTGTCTGTGTCATTAATCTATGCTCCTTCTAATCGCATCCTTCAGCGATTTATAACCATATTTGATCAAAGTATCTGGCAAGTCTTCAATAATCTCTTTGCATACCAAAGGATTAGAGAAATTAGCTGCCCCCACTTCTACTGCACTAGCTCCGGCATTTAAAAATTCTAATACATCTTCACTATTAGAAATACCACCGACACCAATAATAGGAAGTTTTGTAGCCTTAGCGACCTGATAGACCATTCTGATGGCCACCGGCTTGATACATGGACCAGATAAACCACCAGTAATATTGCCAAGTAGAGGTTTGCCACTTCTTAAATCTATCTTCATGCCCAACAAAGTATTGATGAGCACTAAACCATCAGCGCCTGCTTTTTCGACAGCTAAAGCGATAGAGACGATATCTGTCACATTAGGCGACAGTTTTACATATGTCGGCTTTTTGCTTACTTCCTTAGCCTTCTTAGTTATATTATAAGCTAATTCAGGACTAGTACCTAAACCTATACCACCATGTTTAACATTAGGACAAGAGATATTTAATTCAAAGGCTTTGACTACCTCTTCATCATTTAAAGCTTTGATTACTTCTAGATACTCTTCTTCGCTCGCTCCAGCGACATTGGCGATAATTTCTGTATCATATTGAGCTAAGAATGGTAATTCATTTTCAATGATATGTTTAACACCCTTATTCTGTAAACCGATAGAGTTTAGCATGCCCATAGGCGTCTCAGCTATTCTAATGCCCTTATTGCCATAGCGCTCTAGAAGCGTAGCCGACTTAATCGCGATGCCTCCTAAAATAGAAAGATCATAAAATTCAGCATATTCTCTGCCAAATCCAAAACAACCACTAGCGGGAATAATAGGATTTTTTAAATGTAATCCTGGTAAATCAATACTTAAATCTATCATAGTACAATCTCTCCTATCGCAAATACTGGACCATCCTTGCATACGCGATAAGCCTTGTGGTCACTTCCTTCAACTACACAACCCATGCAGGCACCAACCCCACAAGCCATGCGTTGTTCAAGCGATAAATAGCCTCTTTTATATTTACTGCTCAATCCCTTCAGCATGCCCATAGGTCCGCAAGCCATGATGAAGTCATTTTCAATGCCTAATTCTTCAATAGCTTTGATGACATTACCATGATAGCCATAAGTTCCATCGTCTGTAGTGATGATGGTCCTAATATTTAAAGCCTTAAATTCTTCTTCTAAGATGACTTGTTCACGATTTAAAAATCCTAAGACTACCGTGACATCTTTACCCATCTTTTGATATTGCTTAGACAGTTCATAGAGTGGTGGTACACCAATACCACCACCGATAATTAATATAGAACTATCTTCTATATCCATAGGAAAGCCATTGCCTAAAGGTCCTAAGATAGATATTTCTTTGTTCATCTTAGACATAGCCTTAGTCCCCTCACCAACTATCTTATAAATGAGCGTTATTGTCCCATCATCAATTGAAGCTATTGAGATAGGTCGACGAAGAAAGAAATTAGGAACTTCTACTTCGACAAATTGACCAGCCTTGGCTTTTGAAGCTATCTTTGTCTTGATGTGCATGGCATAGATGTCTTTAGCTAGTTTTTGATTGCTTATAATCTCAGCCTTTTCTAACATCTATTCTTCTCCAAATCATTCATCGAAATCATTGAGAAACTTAATGATTCAAGTATGCTCACAAGGGCGCTAGCTGTATCTAAACTAGTCATACAAGAAATATTATTTTCAGCTGAGACACGACGAATTAAGAAACCATCAAGGTGTGTCTTCTCTTTGCTGGACATAGTATTGATGACAAAGTTAACTCTTCCTTCACGAATGATGTCGATGACATTATCTTTTTCACCTTGGTCAATCTTATTAGCTACATGGACATGTAGACCATTTTTCTCAAATACTTCCGCTGTACCATCAGTCGCATAGATGCCGTAGCCGATATTAGCTAGACGCTTAGCGATTTCTAAGGCTTCTTGTTTATCACTGCCAGCGATAGTCATTAAGACATTGCCATGGGTCGAAATAGATACACCCGATGCAACTAGAGCCTTATATAAAGCTTTCTCTAAGTTTACATCACTACCTAGTGCCTCACCGGTTGAT
>CALBGK010000003.1 GCA_937893115.1 uncultured Erysipelotrichaceae bacterium
TTTATAGCTAAGAATTTAGCTTATAAACTAGAATTCTTTATAAAAAATGATGACTGTAATAAATATTTAGACAAACGAAGATTTGATTTTCCAAAATTAGATAGAAAGCTATTAAAAGAGGGAAGAATATATGTAATGGATAATCTAGATTTAGATTATGCAAGATATGACGCTTTAAAGATTTATGAAAGCGAGACTTTTAAAGACATGATACAGATATATAATCCTAGTAATCATAATCTCTATTTGCCAAATTATCCTATTGATATTTATAAAAAAGATACTGATGAATTATATAAAAGTCTCATAAGCGATGAAAGGGGCAATATATCCTTAGAAGATTTTATAGAAGGTGAATACTATTATGAAGTAGAAGACAATAATATCTATTTCACTTATCCTTTGAAAGAAGATGTTCTTAGCTATAATGGTTTGAAATATGGCAGAAAGTATCTAGTTTGTGAGATAGAGCCTGCAGATGGTTTTGAATATATCGATGATCCTTGTATCTTTATAAATACCGATGATGCCCATAAGACATATGAATTAAATTTCATTAATAAAATAAGAAATATAGATTTAATCATCTACAAGACAAATTCAAATAAAAATATCCTGCTTGACAATGCCTTATTTGAAATTTCTTTTAAGCCTTATCTATTACAATACCATCTAAAACTAGATGAAGGATTAAAGACATATAAAAAGAGATATATCAGCGGTGGCTTAGTAATTGAAAATGAAGATGAATATAGGTATCTATATATCAAAGATGATAATGACAAGATAGCAAAATACAATTTAGATAAGGAATTGATACTAGATAACTTAGATGAGGGGATTTATTATTTATATTTTAGTAATGAAGAGCTAGATGATTTTGAAAATATTGATTGGATAAGTAAAGAAGTGATTAAGGGTGGCTTTAAGATAGAAGATTTAAGATATGACTATCTATTAAACATCAAAGAATTAAAAGCACCTAGCGGATATATTAAAGAGGAAGAGGAATTTACAATTAAACCTGAATTAGCATATGGCTTAGTAGAAATAGAAAACTACCGCATCAATCAAGCCATTATCATACCTAATACAGGATGCTTAAAAAGATATTAATTCTACTTTTCATTAGCTGTTTTGTCATATTGTCCAATATCGATATCAGATATCAAAATTTAGAAATAGATGAATATATTGAAGTAGAAATTCGTGGTGAATTAGATAATCCAGGTATCTTTAAAATTAAAAGGGGTAGTAGCTTTAATGAGCTACTGCCTGAGCTTATTTTAACCGAGGATGCTGATTTATCTTCTATTTCGTTTCTCAAGAAACTTAAGTATCAAGATATAATCGTCATACCGGCTAATAACGAAGAAGTTAAAATATCGATAAACAGCGCAAGCCTGGAAGAATTGATAGAATTACCTAATATAGGTGAGAAAACAGCTCTGAAGATAATTGAATACCGTGAGAAAAATGGCGGTTTTAAATCAATTGAAGAAATACAGAATGTTTCTGGCATCAAGTCTAAAACATTTGATAAAATCAAAGACCTCATCACTCTTTAAGCTATCTCTATTACTAATCTTATATATCTATAATGATAATCCCATCTTACTTATTGTCTTCTTAATCTATCTTTTTTTAAGCGATAAAAAGATATGCCTACTAGGTCTTATTCTATTTTGTCTAATAAGTATTCGCTTAAACTTTACAATAGATGTAATTGACTATGGGATTATAGAAAGAGTAAGTGATTATTCTATTGTCGTTAAAAAGCCTTTTTACAGTATCATCTTAAATACTGATGAAGAATTTAATTATGGTGATTTAATAAGATATGATGCTACTTTGAATGACCTTAAAAAGATAGATGATATAAGTAATCTCAGAAAAAATATCTTCTTTGAAGGCAAGTTAGAAGATCATGAAGTCGTCAAAGAGAATAATAACTTACGCATAAAACTATATGAACATATAGAGAATGATTATGATGGTAAGACTAGCGCTTATCTGAGCAAATTTCTATTGTATCAAAATGATTATGAGGAATTAAGTCCTTTCTATCTATCTTAAATATGTTTATTAATGAGTATTTTAAAAATAAAATAGAGCACTTTTGTATATTTATCATCGCTCTAGTGTTGATCAATCCCTTTCTTTTTTATTCCTATACCTTTATCATTCCTATCATCATTAAATTGTATAGAATAATAGATAATCCGCTTCGTTTTAAAAGTTTACTACTGATGATTCAAAGCTATTTATTTTCTAATATTTCTTTATTTCGAAGTTTCTTTTATAAATATTATTGTTACCTGACAGTCATCATCTATCTTTTTAGCATCTTAGTGCTTATCTTTCCAATGTTTAGTGGTGCCTATGTAATATTTTTAGAAAGTGTCGAATCATTTATCGATAATTATGACATCGCTATGACTGGTAAGATTAATATCTTTTATATCTTAATACTATTATTGATAATAAATAACTTCGCATGGATAAGAAAATACTTTCAAGAAATACTTATCCTTTCTATCATATACTTTAAGATCATAAATCCCTTCTTCAGTATCGATTTTATTGATGTAGGGCAGGGGGATGCCATTCTTATAAGTGATAAGTTTTTATCTAACACTGTCCTCATCGATACAGGATCACCATATAACTATCATAAACTTAAAAGACATTTAGATAAAAAAGGGATAAAAGAGATAGACTATCTGATCATTAGCCATGAAGATAGTGACCATAGTGGAAATATCAATAGATTAATTAATGATTATGAAGTTAAAAATATCGTCAAAGAACATATCGATATTTCTAATGATGAATTTCAATTGATTAGCTTAAATAGTCCTATCTATGACAATGAAAATGATAATAGTCTAGTCTATTATTTTAGTGTAGATAATATGTCTTTTCTCTTTCTTGGCGATATATCAAAGACAGTGGAAAGAAATATTTTAAAAGAGATAGGTCCTATTAAAACAGATGTAGTAAAGCTAGCTCATCATGGCTCTAATACTTCATCTGATAGTGATTTTCTAAATGATATCAAGGCTTCAATAGCCATCATTTCTACTAATGGTAAATATAATCATCCAAGTACAGAAACTATTTCTACTCTCGATAAATTAAATATCGATTATTATAACACTAAAGAAATGGGCACTGTATCATTCATCTATACAGCACTAAGCGATTTTATCATAACGGAGGACAGAGAATTTGTTATAATAAGAAATAGATGATTTATATATTAAAAGGGCAAGAAAACTACTTAATCAAAGAGAAAATAAAGGATATCATCAAGGATGATAAATCTTATAATGTCATCACTTTAGAGGGTGATGCCATGCATTTAACAGTCGATTTATTGCTTGATGAAGTCGACAATAATGGCTTATTTCCAGGTAAGAAATATGTTATTGTGCGTAATCCTTTTTTTCTTTTGGCCAAAGCTGAATTAAAAGAAGAAGATGAAAACAAATTACTGAGATACACAAATAATCCCAGCAAAGATGCCGACTTAATTCTCTATGAAGAAGATAAAACATTTTTGACTAATTCTAAAATTTATAAGGCTTTTATAGCCAATGCTCAAGTTCATGATTTCGGTCTTTATAAACCTTATGATTTTAAAGCTATGGCCAGAAATGCCATCAATAGCCAAAAGATAGAAATAGATAATATGGCCTTTGATTATCTATTGAATTCTTCTAAGGGGAAGCTAGAAAAACTATATAACTATCTCGATTTATTAAAATTATATGATTCGCTCATCAATATTGATAATATTCGCTATTTAGTTGATAAAGGAATAGAAGATGATGTCTTTAAACTCATCAATTCGATAACAGATAAGGACTACGTGAGATCGTTAAGTGTCTTAGATGACATTTTAACAAGCAGTGATTCGCCACTTATTATCATCGCAGCCTTAGCTAGTCAATTGCGATACTTATATAAGATAGCCTATCTTTTGGACAATAATGTTTCTTTAGCTGATATTAAATCTATCACCAATACTAAAAATGATTATCGTCTTCAGATGGCTCAAAAAACCATAGCTAAGTATCCTAAGGAAGAATTATTAGCTACTTTGCATGATTTATCAATACTAGATGGGGAATTAAAAAGTAACGATAGTATGGACCAAAAGAGATTATTTGAACTATTTATCATAAAGTTTATAAGGAGAAAAAATGCAATCAATTAAAGATATTTATCGTATAGGTAATGGACCTAGTTCATCACATACTATAGCACCAAAGAGGGCTATGGAATTCTTTGTCAAAAAATATGGTCTTTTAGACTATTATGAAGTGACTTTATTTGGTTCTTTAGCTTTAACTGGCAAAGGCCATCACACTGATGAGATTATTACTAATACAGTCAAGGAAGCCAAGATTGATATTATTTTTAATTATGAATCTTTAGATAATAAGCTGATTATTAAGGGTTATAAAAAAGATGAATTAGTTGATGAATGGGAAGTTTTTTCTCTAGGTGGGGGAAGTATTCGCATCGATAAATATGAAAGTGGCGATGAAATAGAAATCTATCCTCATGATAAATTCAATAAAATTAAAGATTATATTAAGGATAATAAGATATCGCTTTTAGATTATATTTATACTTTTGAAAAAGATTTAAAGAGCTATCTAGATGAAGCTTTTAATGTAATGATAGAAGAGATAGATAGGGGATTAAATAGTGAGGGTTTAATTAATAAAGAATTAAACTATTATCGTGTATCAAATAAACTATTAAAGAATGCTGAAGATGAGAGCAGTCGCTTGATAGCCTATGCCTATGCTGCAGGCGAAGAAAATGCTAGTGGTCATATCGTATGTACAGCCCCAACTCTGGGCTCATGTGGCATTGTAGCATCTTTGATGTATTACTTGTATAAAGATTTAGAATATTCTAAAGACTTATTGTTGGACGCTTTAGCGATTGGTGGACTATTTGGTAATCTCATCAAGAAGAATGCTTCAATTTCAGGAGCTTTGGGAGGTTGCCAAGCTGAGGTTGGTACAGCTTGTGCTATGGCTAGCAGCATGATTGCTTTTATTCATGAGGGAGATATCGATTTGATAGAATATTCTGCCGAAGTAGGTATTGAG
>CALBGK010000004.1 GCA_937893115.1 uncultured Erysipelotrichaceae bacterium
CTCAATCTATGCAAATACATATGAATTATATCATAAGTGTCAAGGATTTCTATCATAAAATGACTATAATAGATTGTGCATTTACTTATCATTTTAATATTAAATATTCTAATTCATAAACTTATTAAAGCTAAGCATCGATATCCCTTAGAATTTATCATCACGATGATATATTTATGCTTTCTAGCATTGCCTAATCTAAGTTTAATTGAATATCTTTTCATCATCAGTTTTTATATCGCTACACTTTGCGATATCTTTTTTAGCGAGATATATTCTATCAATATTCATATCATCGGACTATTAGCCTTCATCATCTATATTCAAAGACCTATAGCCTTAAGTGAAATAGTAGCAGCTTTTTTATTGCCCTCAATCTTGCTTATCATCAATAAGAAATATAAAGAAATTATTGGCGTAGGTGATTTAGAAGTATTGGCCTATTGCGCATTTATAATGGGACTAGAAATCTATGATGCCTTTTATCTCAGCTATTTATTGTTAGGAATCTATATTCTTTTATCTTTGCCCTTTAAAAAACTTAATGACTCTTATCCCCTTATACCCTTTTTATCATTAGCGATATTAATAGTCTACTTTAGATGAGCAAGCCCAGCAATTCGCTGGGCTTAAACTTTATTGATCCTTATTAACTTTTTCAAGAATATTTTCTATCTTGCGAGCATTTTCTAAACTTGTATCTTGTACGAAGATGAGTTCTGGTATCTTTCTCAGTTTCATTCTCTTAGATAATTCGCTCTTGAGAAAACCCTTAGCCTTCTTTAAGACTTTGAGTCCTGCCTCATTTCTTTCTTGTTTGCCAAGAAAAGAGACATAGACTTTGGCATAACTCAAATCATTGGTCACTTTAACTTCTGAAATGGTAATGAAACCAAGCTTGGGATCTTTGAGTTCAAAGGCGATAATATTAGATAATTCCTTCAACATCAAAGATTCTATTCTTTCAAGACGTAGAGACATTAGCTTCTTTCAACCTCTTGGTCTTGGAAGGCTTCTATGACATCGCCTTCTTTAATATCATTGTAGTTTTCAATTGTGAGACCACATTCATAACCACTATTAACTTCTTTAGCATCATTTTCAAAACGTTTTAGAGAAGCTAATTTACCAGTATAGATAACAATACCATCACGAATTAGACGGACTTTACAATCTCTTACCAGTTTTCCATCAGTGACCATAGAACCGGCAATAGTACCAATCTTTGATACCTTATATACCTTTCTAACTTCAGCTTGACCAATGACTACTTCTTCATATACTGGTGCTAACATACCCTTCATAGCTGCTTCCATCTCTTCGACAGCCTTGTAGATGATATTGTGAAGACGAATATCTACACCCTCTTCGACAGCTTTCTTACGAACGTTGGCATCCGGTCTTACATTAAAACCATAGATGACAGCCTTAGATACGCTCGCCAACATGACATCTGATTCAGAAATGGCACCAGCACTAGAGCGAATGATAGAAACTTTAACACCATCGACATCAATTTTGGCTAAAGATGCTGATACAGCTTCGGCTGTACCCTGTACGTCAGCCTTGACGATGACTGGAATCTCTTTGACATCACCTTGAGCAATCTGATTGGCAAGGTCATCCAAAGACATGGCACTAATCGCATTACGTTCTTTTTCAATCTTAGCTTTAGCTCGTTTTTCGGCTACACTTCTTGCCTCTTTATCATTATAGAAGACTTTGAAATTATCACCGGCAACTGGTACATCATTTAAACCGATGATTTCAACTGGTGTTGAAGGTAAAGCTTCTTTTATTTCTCTACCCATGTCGTCAGTCATCTTTCTGACTTTACCATAACATGAGCCAACAACTATTGAATCGCCTTGTCTCAAAACACCATTTTGAACTAGTAGTGTTGAAACCGGTCCTCTACCTTTGTCTAGTTTAGCTTCGATGACTGTACCTGTCGCTCTTTTTTTCGGATTAGCTTTTAATTCTTTGACTTCAGCCACAACTAGTATAGTCTCTAGTATCTCCTTGATACCTTCACCAGTTTTAGCACTACAGTTGACAAAGATGGTATCACCGCCCCACTCCTCAGGTATCAAACCTAAATCAGCCATTTCGCTTTTAACTCTATCTGGATTAGCGTCTGGCTTATCCATCTTATTGATAGCTACGATGATAGGCACATCGGCAGCCTTAGAGTGATCAACTGCTTCTTTAGTCTGGGGCATAACTCCATCATCAGCTGCTACGACGATGATAGATACATCGGTAACTTTAGCGCCTCTGGCACGCATAGCTGTAAAAGCTTCATGTCCCGGCGTATCTAAGAAGGTTACAAGCTTATTATTAACTTTTACCTGGTAGGCACCGATATGTTGAGTGATACCGCCAAATTCTCCTTCGACAACCTTAGTCTTACGAATAGAATCTAGTAAAGTTGTCTTACCATGGTCGACATGCCCCATGATAGTAACAATAGGAGCACGCTCTTTCAAATCTTTTGGATCATCGATTTCATCGTCATCTAGATTATCATCTTCTTTAACTTCTTCCTTAGTTGCATCGATGCCATATTCTAGGCATACTAATTCAACTGTTTCATCATCAAGACTTGAATTGATAGTTACCATCTTTGACAACATGAATAAGACCTTGATGATATCACTGGCATTTTTATGAATCTTAGCAGCCAATTCACTGACTGTAATACCTTCTTGATATGTAATAGCGTCAACTTTTTCTTGACTTAAAGGACGAGGATTATATCCGCCTTTATTTTTCTTATTGTTTTTTCTGTTTGTTTGTTTAGCCATTGACACTCCTTCTTTCTATTTCTTTTATCATACTATCCGCAAAGCCTTCATCACTTATACCGATAGCCATAATATGATGTTTGCCGATAGCCTTAGATAAATCTTCACTCTTATAGTTTTCTATACAAGGAATCTTGTAGTAGTAGCATTTCTTTTTAAAACGTTGCTTAGTCTTGTCAGAAGCATCACTTGCGACAAAGACTAAACGAATTGATGACATATTTGAGATTAAGATTTCACCAATGAGAACTTTTGATGCCCGATAAGCTAAACCGATAGTCTGAATGAGCTTATCCATTGATTATATCTTCGATCTGCTTATATATCTCTTCTGGAATTTCGACTTCTAGGGCTCTATTTAAAGCCTTTTTCTGTTTAGCTATCTTTAATGCTTCAAGATCTTTTTTTAAATAGGCGCCCTTACCATTGCGCTTACCAGTGAGGTCAATTTCTACATTTCCTTCTGGTGTGCGCACAATTCTGAGCAATTCCTTTTTAGGACAAGACTCTTGAGTAGCTACACAACGACGCATAGGTATCTTTTTCATAGATTAGTCCTTGTCGTAGTAGTCGTCATAAGCATCAAAATCGATATCTTCATTGATCCAAGAATCGGCTGATTCCTCTTCTTCTTTAAGCCTAATCTCTTCTAATTCTTCTTCTGAATATTCAACTTTAAGGGCATGTTCCTTATCCTTTTTCATGTCCTTAGCTCTTAAACGACGGTCATCATCATCATTTTTCTTTTTGCGCTTCTTTTCAACCGGCTTTTCAACTGGTTTAGAAGCATCGGCATAATCTTCAAATTTAGATTTGTATTCAGGTTTTGGCTCTAGCTTTAGCTTACGTTTTGGCTCTTTAGCCTCTTCCTTAACTTCTTCTTTTACTTCTTCGACTTCTTGAGCAGTAGTTTCTTCTACTTCTGCCTCTTCATTTTCTTTTTCTTCTTCGAAGTTTTCTTCTTCGCCAAATACTTCGATTTCCTCTATTGGTGTATCAGTCTCTAATTCATCAAAGACTTCTTCAATCATGCCAGTATCGTTATCTCTTAATTCTTGGTCGAATTCTTGTTTACGCTTTAAAGCTTCTTCTTGAAGTTGCATGAATTTCTTAGCTTCTTTTTCTTTGCGGATACGTTCTTGATCAAGATTGAATTCAGCGACCTTTTCATCGATATCAATACCCATCTCTTGAATCTCTGATACAGTCTTGATATCAATCTTGCGATCAGTTAATTTGACAGCTAACTTAGCATTTTTTCCTTTCTTACCAATAGCTACTGATAATTGGCCATCATCAACAACTACTAGCAATGGACGATTATTACGTTTGAGTCTTCTTTGAATCTCTTCTTCACTCAATCCTTCTAAATTCTCTTCTTGGTAGAAACAAGCCTTAACTTCTGCAGGTGATAAAGCATTCTTAACTAGTTCGCCAATATTGTCATTCCATTCAAAGACATCAATCTTTTCACCCTTAACTTCAGAGATGACAGCTTGTACACGACTACCTCTAGGTCCAATACATGCACCGATTGGATCAACTTCTTCATTGCGTGAATAGACAGCCATCTTAGTGCGTTCACCAGCTTCTCTAGCGATAGCTTTAATTTCGATAATACCTTGTTGGATCTCTGGCACTTCTTTTTCAAATAAGCGTTTTACAAACATGGCATCAGCACGTGATAAGACAACTTGTGAACCCTTAGAATTCTTAGATACCTCTTTGATGATAGCTTTAATCTGCATGCCTTCACGATAGATTTCGCCAGGGATCTGTTCTGACTTCAATAAGATACCGATAGTATTCTTGATATCTACAAGGACAAACTTATCTTCAACTGTCTTGATGATACCGCTGATTAAATCATATTCCTTATCCTTATATTCATCATATACACGTTGTTTCTCATACTCTTTAATCTTTTGTTTAAGCATATTCTTGGCGACACTAATCGAAGTACGACCGATCTCATTGAAGTTTACTTCTCTAGTGATGACATCACCAATTTTAGCCTCGGGATTAATCTTTAAAGCTTCGCTGAGTTCAATATCTAAAGTCTCATCAAATTTATCGCTCTCATCTTCAACAACAGTCAAATCGTGGAAGATCTTCATCTCCTTGCCATCGATTTCTACACGCACGATAGCCGCAGGAGCATCGATGTGTTTTTGATATGTCTTAACAATAGCTTCCTTTAATGTCTCAAGGACAAACTCGTGGTCGATTTTACGATCGTCTTCAAATATGCGCATTCCATCGATAAAATCTTTGTTTTTTAAACTAATACCGCTCATTTTCTTCTCCTTTTAAAATTTAATTGCGTAGCGTATTTTATTAATTTTATTCTTATTGACCTTTTCATCTCTGGTCAGGTTTTTAACTTTTACTTTGAGTGTAATGGAATCATCGTCAACCTTAAGCAAGTCTCCTTCTACACTTGTCTTATCTACTAAATCGACATGTATATAAGAGCCCATAGCCTTAGCTAAATCTTCTAGCTCAATAGGTCTTTCAATGCCAGCAGAACTGATATCTAAGATATAGTGGTCGTCACTTGAATCAATTTCATCTAGAAGTAAAGATATCTTCTCAGAGACAGTAGATATCTGATTTAAGTCTAAACTCTCATCAATTTCAACTGCCAATATTAATTCCCCTTGTCTTTTAAAGATATTCATCGCATACAAGTGGTAGCCATTGGCTTCTAGACATTTTTTAATCTCACTTCTAATTAAATCCTGTTGTAACATTCTACCTCCTAATCAATTAATAAGGAGCGAATATCTCGCTCCTTGTTTGAGAACATTATACTATATTTAAATCTTAAAATAAAGATATTTGGTTAGAATCTTCCAAATTATCTACTACTTTTAAAGCTTCTAGCTTACGAAGCAGAGTTTGAGAAAGTTGAGTTCTATTGAGCAAGTCCTCTTTAGATATAAAACTTCTTTCGTTCCTAGCCTTGACGATGCTTTCCGCAACGTTGGCACCTAAGCCATCCAAGATGACAAAGGGCGGAATGATTTCGTGATGATTGTCAGGATTGACTAAAAATTCGCTCGCCAAAGATCGTTCAATATCTATATTAGTCAAACGATAACCTCTCGATACCATCTCATAACATACTTCCAAAGTATTAAAGATATCAATTTCTTTCTTAGAAGCCTTTTGACCAGGCTCATTAGATTGCATCTTGGCTTGTATTTCATCCATACGGCTTTTTATCGATTTAGCATCTTTAATCATCGTCTCTATCTCATAAGCGTCGCAACGAAGAGTAAAAAATGAGACATAGTAATATTCAGGATAGTAGACCTTAAACCAAGCGATGCGTACTGCCATGATTACATAGGCTGTAGCGTGAGCCTTAGGGAACATATATTTAATCTTCTTACATGATTCGATATACCACTTAGGAACATTATGTTCCACCATCAATTGTTCATGTTCAGCAGAAAGTCCCTTACCCTTTCTAACTTTTTCCATGATATCAAATGATGCCTTAGATGGTAGTCCATATTGCAACATAGTTGACATGATATCATCACGACAACCGATGACATCTCTTAGGGGAATTCCCTCATCGACGAGGTCTTTCGCATTATTATTCCAAACGTCTGTACCATGGGACAAACCAGAAATCTGAATCAAATCAGAGAAAGTCTTAGGATTTGTCTCTTGTAAGATGCCGCGCACAAAACGAGTGCCAAATTCTGGCAAGCCACAAGCTCCCGTCTTTTCGTCATAGTCAGGATTGATGATATTTAAAGCATCGGTCGATGAGAATAAAGACATGACTTTCTCATCATTCAGCGGAATACCTCTAGGGTCAATACCTGAAATATTCTGCAATAGACGCATAGCTGTCGGGTCGACGTGACCGAGGATATCAAACTTCAAGACATTATCATGAATTTCATGGAAATCAAAGTGAGTTGTAAGCCAAGTAGCTTCTGGGTCATTGGCTGGATATTGGACAGGTGTAAAATCATAGACATCCATATAACTTGGAATGACGATGATACCTCCAGGGTGTTGACCTGTCGTCCTCTTAACTCCTTCACATCCTGAAGCCAACCTTTGTCTTTGGGCTCTTGACATATTTGTAATGCCCTTTTCTTCGCAATAGCCTGATACATAACCAAAGGCCGTCTTTTCAGCTACGGTCGATATCGTTCCAGCTCTAAAGACATGGTCTTCACCAAATATTTCTCTTGTGAACAGGTGGGCTTTTTCTTGATAGTCGCCCGAGAAGTTTAAGTCGATATCTGGAACCTTATCACCATTGAAACCCAAGAAGGTCTCAAAAGGAATATTTTGGCCATTGCCCTTCATCATAGCTCCACACTTAGGACAAGCCTTATCAGGGACATTATAACCAGACATCACTTTCTTGTCTTCTATCCATTCCAAGTGTTGACACTTAGGACAGACATAGTGAGGTGGTAAAGGATTAACTTCAGTAATGCCAGCCATCGTCGCAGCTAAGGAAGAGCCAACCGAACCTCTAGAACCTACTAGATAACCCTCTTGATTGCTCTTTTTCACAAGCAGATGTGAAACATAATAAATAACACCATAACCATTGCCGATGATGGAATCTATCTCTCGTTCAAGTCTAGCCTTAATAAATTCATCTAAGGGTTCGCCATAGGTCTTTTTCGCATTCTCCCAAATGATATTAATAAGCTTTTCATTAGAGCCCTCGATCACTGGCGTATATAGCTTAGAGTGTATAGGCTTAATCACCTCACACATATCGGCAATCTTTTTAGGATTGTTGATGACGAGGTCTTCGATTAATTTTTCATCTTCAAGCCAGGCAAAGGCATCTAACATTTCTCTTGTATTGCGGAAGTGTTGGTCAGGAATGATTTGTTTCATACGCTTTTCTTTATTATATGAATATAGCGGATGACGAGTTCCCCCTATACCTTGTGAATTGACATAGACATCTCGTAAGATCTTCTCTTCTTTTGTCACATAGTGTAAATCGCCAGTGGCGACAATGATTTTATTTTGCCTCAAAGCTTCTTCGATGATATCGCGTTGATACTGTTTAAGACGCTGCCAATCAAAACTACCCCTATCTTCAACTAGATGACGATAATTCTCTAGTGGTTGAATTTCGATATAGTCATAAAAACTGATGGCCTTTTCTAGTTCTTCCTTGCTTCTTGTCGACGCTATCTCAAAGACTTCGCCATTTAGACAACCGCTACCTATCAATAAGTCCTTGCGATATTCATTTAAGGTCTTGCGAAGAATTCTTGGCTCAGCGATAAATTCTGAATCGCTAGACTTAGTATTGGCCTTGCCAAAGATAGCTAGGCTATCGGTATTAGAGATAGATACTAATTTAAATAAATCTTTTAAGCCAGCCTTATTCTTGCATAAGACATTGGTGTGGTAGGCCATCTTTTTGACAAAGGCATCAGGGCTTTGAAACTCACTTAACTCCTGAAGATTTTCTACACCATTTTTCTTAGCGTCTTTGAGCATCAAATTAAAGACTTGAGCCAAGACATCAGCATCATAATCAGCGCGATGGGCAACTTCTTCATTATAAGAAACGCCATATAGTTTAGCCATATTACCAAGTCGATAGGAGCGACGAGACTTAAATAAACTACGAGCAAAATCTAAAGTATCAATGACAGGATTTTTTAAAGTATCTAAGTTTAGGCGTTTTAATTCTTCATTTAAAAAGCCATAGTCAAAGCTCGCATTGTGAGCGACCAAGATCCTATCTTTGATAAAATCTAATATTTCTGGATAAGCTTCTTTAAAAGTTCTGGCATTGACTAAATCTTCTTCATGGATATTAGTGAGCTTACTGATATTTTCTGATAGAGCTATTGGCGGTTTGATAAAGAAGTCTTTCTTCTCTTTGACCATGCCCTTATGCATTAAGACAGCACCAAATTCGATAATGTAGTCATGTCTTGAAGATAGACCTGTCGTCTCAAGGTCAAAGACGATATATTCAGCTTCGC
>CALBGK010000005.1 GCA_937893115.1 uncultured Erysipelotrichaceae bacterium
CCTAATTCATAGCGTATATCATTGCTTTCCATCGCTGTCTTTTTAGTGGCTGATGAAAAAGATTCTATCTTAGTAGCTTTGATATCTTTCGATAAGTGGTAATAGTTTTTTAAAGCTATGGCAGTCTGATTTTCATCTTTTGCCTTGTCCATCATATTGGCGATAATATTTTCGATGTCATCATCACTATATTTAATTGTATCGATGACCTTAAGTCGGCCACTAGTAATGGTACCGGTCTTATCAAGACATAAGACGTCACAACGTGCCAAGGTTTCAAGTGAATATAATTCTTGAACCAAAGTATTTTCATTAGATAATTTCAAGGCGCCTAAAGTCAAAGATACAGAAGTCAAGAGGACTAAGCCCTCAGGTATCATACCTACTAAGGAAGCTACAGTTTGTAGTATGGCTTCATTTAAACTTATTTGGGAAATAAAAAATTGTTTATAAAATAGAATGATGCCTAGAGGAATGATGATGACTGAAACACTTTTGATGATAAAATCTAGAGCATCTTTTAATCTGGAAGGTTGTTTCTTCTCTCTTTTGACATTCTTTAAGACATGATAGATATAATTATCTTGACCGACTTTAGTCACTTCCATATAACAAGTGCCAGAAGTGATATAGCTACCGGCAAATAATTCATCGCCAAGCTTCTTTTCGATGATATCAGCTTCACCCGTAAGTAAAGATTCATTGACGCCGACATGACCTTCGATCACTCTTCCATCACTTAATATTTGATCTCCTAATTTAAGTTTACAGATATCATTTAAGACCAGCTCTTCGCCATTAATCTTAGAAAGCTTATTATTTCTAAGGACATTGGCATGAGGTTGAGACAACATTCTTAAAGTCTTTTTTGCTCTTAGTTCTTGTACGATACCGATGGCGGTATTAAAGATTATTACCAACATAAAAAGGGCATTGCGAAAATGTCCAGTGATAAATACTAGGATGGCCAAGATGATATTGATGGCATTAAATAGAGTAAAGATATTAGATGTGATGATTTGCTTACTGCTGCGCACAGTCACATCAGGATTGATATTGACTTGACCATTTTGTTTGCGAAGGGATACTTCGACATCATTTAAACCTGTCATATATCTTTCTCCATGATGTAGTCATCCATTACATAGCCATGACCAATATCATTCACAACGGCATCAATAATATTGAAGCCCCAATGTTCATATATCTCTATAGTATTGGTATTATATTTATTAACTGTGAGATAGATACTTTTTAGATTATTCTTTTTAGCATAAGCTATCGCATCATTTAATAGTTTGCTAGAGATGCCAAGACCTCTTTTAGTCTTTAAGACATAGAGCTTAGATAAAAACAATCTATCACCATCTATCTTATATTCTGTAAAGGCGACATTTTCGCCATCAATAGATAATAATTTAAAGATAGTGCCTTGACTTAGCTCCTCTTCTATCGCTTTTGGCGATAAAAATAAGTCGACCATGTATCTAGCTTGGTCAAGGCCTATTATATCTTTGAAGTGATCTATGAATATCGTTGAGGCGATTTCACTGGTTGCGTGTACTAATTTATCATCAACATTAATAATTTCATATGGCATAGACAAGAAACCTCCTTGAAATATATTTTAGCATTATTTTAAACTTTGATATAGAATAGATGAAGAGGTGAACAATTATGAGTTTAACAGCAGGTATTGTTGGTTTGCCCAATGTTGGAAAATCAACTCTTTTTAATGCCATTACCAATAGTAAAGTAGAGGCTGCTAACTATCCCTTTGCCACCATTGAACCTAATGTCGGCGTCGTGGAAGTCAAAGATGAAAGACTTACTAATTTGAGTAATCTATTTCAACCAGAAAGAACAATATATACGACATTTGAATTTACCGATATCGCTGGATTAGTAAAGGGTGCCAGCAGTGGTGAAGGCCTAGGAAATAAATTCTTGGCTAATATTCGCGATGTGGATGCGATATGCCATGTCGTCAGATGTTTTGAAGATAATTCTATTACCCATGTCTACAATCGTATTGATCCTATTGATGATGTTGAGATTATCAATATGGAACTCATTATGGCTGATATGGCATCTTTAGAAAATAGAATGAGCAAGATAGCTAAGAAGGCTAAGACCAATGATGCTGAGGCCAAGTCTGAGATGAATGTCTTGAACAAGATTATGGATTGTTTAAAGGAAGGCAAATTAGTTTCTTCTTTAGATTTCAGCAAAGAAGAAAAGGTTTTTGTCAAAGCATTTCAACTATTGACATCTAAACCTGTTATCTATATTGCCAATATAAAAGAAGAAGAGATAAATGATCCTTCTATCAATGAAAATTATAATAAACTCAAAGCTTATGCTGAGGCTAATAAGGCTGAGGTAGTCGCTATATCAGCGCGTATCGAAGAAGACTTATCTGGCATGGATAAGGAAGAAAAATTAGCTTTCTTAAATGATTTAGGCATTAATCGTTCTGGTCTTGATGAACTTATCTTAAAAGCTTATAAGACATTAGGCTTGAAAACTTTCTTTACAGTTGGCAAAGATGAGTGTCGTGGTTGGACATTTAAGGACGGCATGACAGCTCCTGAGTGTGCCGGTGTCATTCACAGTGATTTTCAAAAGGGCTTTATCAAGGCTGAAGTTTTTACTTATGAAGACATCATGGAATATCAAAGTGAAGCTAAATTAAAAGAAGCTGGTAAATTGCGCCTAGAAGGAAAGGATTATATTGCTCAAGATGGCGATATCATGCATTTCAGATTTAACGTCTGATAATCTTTCTTACTTACAATATTATAGGAAGCTAGAAAGTGGCGAGATTATTTATGATGATGACGATACTGTCATTGTCTACGATGAAACGGAGAGGCGTCTATATCTCAAGAGTGATGATATAGATATTGTCAATAAATATAACTTTGATTTTTCTTATTATGATTCGATAGTAGTCTATAATGAGAAAATAGCTAAATCGATAAAGGATAGATATGAATTAGAAGAGACTTATTCTTTTTATCTCTATGCCTATTTAAGTAGAGATAAGATAGAACTAGATGACTATGATTTTCGTCTTTTAGATATGTCTTATTATGATTTTATCAGAGCTAATTATCACTATTCTAGCGATGATGAATTAAAAGAAATTATCGCTTCTAAGCATCTGTTTGGCTTATTTGATAATGGTGAGATGACTGGTTTTATCGGCATACATACTGATGGTAGTATGGGGCTACTTTTAGTATTTGAAAACTTTCGTGGCAAGCATTATGGCTATGTCCTAGAAGCTATGCTCATCAATTATCTATTAGATAATAATGAACTTCCTTATTGTGATGTCATGGATGATAATTATTATTCTATGCATATCCAAGATGAGCTCAAGATGACAAGAAGTGCTAGTAAAAAGTATTGGTTATTTAAAAATGAGTAGATATTTAGTAGCTGTATCAGGAGGGCCTGATTCGATGGCTCTTTTAGATAGTTTAAAGAAGAAAAATCATGATTTGATTGTTGCCCATTGTAATTATAATAAGCGCGATAGTGCTCTTAGAGATATGCAGATAGTTAGTAGATACTGTTCTTCAAATGGCATACCTTTAGTGATTAAAAATGCTTTTAAAGAGGACGTTAAGGGTAGTTTTCAAGCTTGGGCCAGAGATTTTCGCTATCATTTTTTTAAAGAAGTCTATGACAGATATCATTGTGATGGACTGCTCATAGCTCATCAAGAAGATGACTTGATTGAGACCTATCTCATGCAGAAAGAAAAAAATCTTATTCCTTATTACTATGGTTTAAAAGCTAAGTCTAGACTATATGGCATGGATATCTATAGGCCTTTTTTAAAACTTAAAAGGTCAAAGATCTTAAAATATCTAAATAGATGTCATCTTGAATATGGCATCGATGAGTCTAATCTAAGTGATGACTATCGCCGAAATGTACTGAGACATCAATTTGTTGAAAAGATGACAGATGATGAAAGAAAACTCATCTTGCAAGAGATTGAAATTAAGAATCAAGAATTAAAAGTAGTTGAAGAAAAAATAAAGAAAGTATTAAAAGGCCAAAGAAAAATAAGCCTTAAAGACTTTGAAGAATTTGATGATAAGGTAGCCTTATTAAGATATCTTCTATATCTAGATATGGCTAAGACTTATATCGATAGCTTAATCGACAGTATTAAAAGCACTACTAATTTTGAAATTTTAATACGGGATAAATATCTAGTATCCGAATATGGCTATCTTGAAGTCTATGATAAGGTCGAAGAGTACTCTTATAGCTTTGATAAACTTGAATATGTCAAAAAAGACTATTTTAAAATGTGTACTATTGGAAATAGTAAACAGGGCGTAATGCTTAAAGATAGCGATTTTCCTATCACTATCAGGACCTTTAAAGCTGGCGATAAAATTAGGCTACCATATGGTACAAAGAAAGTTTCACGCTTTTTTATCGACAATAAGATACCTCACAAATATAGAAGGGTATGGCCTATTGTCGAAAACAGTTCTAAAGAGATAATATTGGTCCCTCAAATTGGGCCAAATATTAATCATTATTCTATAAAACCAAACGCATTTGTGGTAGAATTGCTATATTAAGGGGGCTTATATGCATACAGATGTTGAATCTATCTTAATTAGTGAAGAAGAAATTAATTTAAAATGTAAGGAGCTAGCTAAGAGAATTAGCGAAGACTACGAAGGTTTAAAACCTGTCTTTGTCGGCTTGCTTAAAGGCTCAGTACCCTTTATGGCTGAACTCATGAAATATGTCACAATTGATATATATATCGATTTTATGGATGTTTCTAGTTATAGTGGAACCGAATCTGTAGGTGATGTAAGAATCAATAAAGACCTAGATTCTTCTATCCAGGGAGAGGATATCATATTGGTAGAAGATATCGTCGATACAGGAAAAACACTGGAGAGAGTGCGCTCGATGATGTTTCAAAAAGGTGCTAGGAGTGTTAGAATTGTATCATTATTGGATAAACCAGACTGTCGAGTTGTTGAGATAAATGCCGATTATGTCGGCTTTACTATCCCTAATGAATTCGTTGTGGGGTTTGGTTTAGATTTTAATCAAAAATATCGTAATTTGCCTTACATCGGCATATTAAAGAAAGAGTGTTATTAAAGGAGATTGTAAAACATGCAAAACCCCAACAACAAGAATCGATTGATGTATAGTTTGCCATATCTAATTGTGCTAATTTTCATCATATCGATGTTATTTCAAAATCCTTTATCTTCACGCACAGTGACATTGGGATATAAGGAATTTGAAGAGGCCCTGACACAGGATAGAATCAGTACGGTAACTGTTTCAGTTGACTATAATACAATTACTATTTCTGGTATTTATGTGGATGACCAGGGTACTTCTTATGAATTTGTTTCGGTTGTGCCAAATACCGAAAGTGAATCAGAGGCTCTATTTAGTCAACTCAAAGAAGTCAATAGTGTCAGCGTCATTGATGCAAATCAATCGAACATATGGATTGAATTATTAGGCAGCATATTGCCATTAATCATTTTTGTCGGCTTCGCTTTCTTTATGCTTACAAGAATGGGTGGTTCAAGTGCGAATAAACAAGCCTTTGATTTTTCTAAGTCT
>CALBGK010000006.1 GCA_937893115.1 uncultured Erysipelotrichaceae bacterium
ACTCAAAGAAGTGCTATCAATCAATATACTTGTCAATACAAACCTATTACTGACAGCTTAGATGCTAATAGATTTGATGATAAATATGCTGATTGCTTGTCATACTATGAAAATCCTTCGATGATTGGAACTTCATATCTATTTGGTGTTATCGCGCTAATCATCTCTTACATCGTTGCTTTACCAGCTGGTGTATTGATGGCTAGAAAGAAGGGCAAATTTGCCGATAAAGTAGGTATTGTTGTAATCAACTTCTTAATCGCTGTTCCTTCTTTGGCCTTAATTTTCTTCGTAAGACAAATCGGTTCTAACTTCAACTTCCCAGATCGTTTCCCAATCTTGGGCTTTGAAAATATCCGTTCTTATATCATTCCTATCATTATCTTGGTATTGTTACAGATTCCATCGTTAATGACTTGGATGCGTCGTTATATGATAGACCAATCTAATGCTGACTATGCTAAGTTCGCTAAAGCTAAAGGTTTATCACAAAAAGAAATCTTTACTAAGCATATCTTAAAGAATGCCATCATTCCTATTGTCAATGGAATTCCATCTTCAATCATTCTATGTATCTCAGGTGCTCTAATTACCGAAACAGCATTTGCGATTCCTGGTATGGGTAAAATGCTTCCAGATGCTATCAAGGTTGCTAACAACAACATGGTTATCTGCTTAGTATTCATCTTCACAACATTATCAATCATCTCTATTTTAGTAGGTGACTTACTGATGACTGTTGTTGACCCACGTATTCAACTTGCAGCAAAAGGAGGTAAGAAGAAATGACAGATCAAGAATTGTTCTCATTTAAAAGACTGGATGATACTGCATCTGAACATATTTCTGCTCCTAAATATTCATACTGGCGTTCAGTGTTCCGCAAGTTTTTCTCATCTAAAATAGCAATTTTAATGCTTATATTAGCTGGTGCCGTTGTCTTGATGGCTTTCATTCAACCAATGTTTTCTAACTATGACCCTATGAAGGCAGAATCAATCAACGATGTCAGTAAACGTTTTATCAGACCTAATGCCGAATATTGGTTTGGTACTGACGATGTAGGCAACTCATTATTCGATGCTGTATGGGCTGGTACTAAAAACTCATTGATTGTATCTTTCTCAGCTACTATCATCACGCAGATTTTAGGTGTTGTCATCGGTATGTTCTGGGGTTTCTCTAAGCGTTTTGATGCCATCATGATTCAAATCTACAATGTCTTAGCTAATATTCCTATGACACTTGTAGCTATGATTTTGATGTATGCCTTAGGTTCGGGTATGGCTCAATTAATCTTTGCACTATCAGTAACCTCATGGATTTCAACTGCCTACTTCATTCGAGTCCAAGTTATGATTATTCGTGACCGTGAATACAATTTAGCTTCTAAATGTTTGGGCACTTCTACTACCAAGATCATCACTCACAATATTTTCCCTTATCTGATTTCAGTTATCATGACTTCAGTATCTCGTGATGTTCCTAGTTTCATTTCTTATGAAGTATTCTTATCATATATCGGCGTAGGTTTGTCTAAGGCTTATCCATCACTAGGACAATTGATTCAGAAATATTCTGCTTATATGACTTCTACGCCATATGTCTTCTGGATTCCTGTTGTTGTCAGTGCTTTTATCTCTGTTTCACTATATATTGTCGGTCAGACATTAGCAGATGCTAGTGATCCGCGAACGCACATGGTATAGGAGGTGTCGACATGGATGAAAATATTATTCTTTCAGTAAAAAATCTGGAAGTTAAATTTAAAGTTAGAGACCGAGTATTGACTGCCATTCGTAATATTTCCCTTGATTTTGAAGACCATAAAGTGGTCGCTATCGTAGGCGAATCAGGAAGTGGTAAATCTGTATTTACTAAAACTTTTACTGGAATGCTAGAAATTAATGGTGAAGTTACAAATGGTGAAATCTGGTTTGAAGGAAAAAACTTACTAGAGAATAAAAAAGATGAAGATTGGTTAAAGATTCGTGGTAAGAAAATTGCTACTGTTTTCCAAGACCCAATGACCTCATTAAACCCTGTACGTACTATCGGTTATCAGATTTCTGAAGTAATCATGAAACATCAGGGAAAATCAAAAGAAGAAGCTAAGAAGGAAGCGATTGAGCTCATGACGCGCGTTGGTATTTATAATGCTGAACAGCGTTATGATGAATATCCATTCATGTATTCTGGTGGCATGCGTCAAAGAATCGTTATTGCCATCGCTCTTGCATGTCATCCTAAGATTCTTATCTGTGATGAGCCTACTACAGCTCTAGATGTTACTATCCAAGCTCAGATTATCCATCTGATTAAGGATTTGGCTAAAGAATGCAATTTCACAACCATCTATATTACTCATGACTTAGGTGTAGTTGCCAATGTAGCCGATAAAGTCGCAGTTATGTATGCTGGTCAGATTATTGAATATGGCGATGTTGAAGAAATCTTCTATGATCCTCGTCATCCATATACCTGGGGATTACTTTCTTCACTTCCTCAGCTTGGTGAAAAAGGCAGTGAACTATTCGCTATCAGAGGTACACCTCCTTCACTATTTGAAGAGATTAAGGGCGATGCCTTTGCACCAAGAAGTGACTATTCAATGGAGATAGACTTTATTGAAGAACCACCTATGTTTAAGGTAACTGATACACACTATGCTAAGACATGGTTATTAGATCCGCGTGCTCCAAAGGTTGAAAAACCAAAAGCTATTCAAAATCTTCATGAGAAGATTCTTGCATTAACTGCTAAGGGAGGTATTTATGGAGAACGATAAAAAAGAAGTATTATTATCTGTTAAAAATCTAGAAATTACCTTCTATAACAACAAAAAGGCTTTTAGAGCGGTAAAAAATGCCAACTTTGAAATCTATAAAGGTGAGACATTTGCCCTTGTAGGTGAGTCAGGAAGTGGTAAGACAACTATTGGTCGTGCCATTATCCGCTTAAATCCAACTTCAGCTGGTGAAATCCTTTATAAAGGTAAAAAGATTAATGGCAAAATCTCTAAAGAAGAAGAAAGAGAGATTGTGCGTAATATCCAAATGATATTCCAAGATCCTGCTGCTTCTTTAAATGAGCGTGCTACAATCGATTATTGTGTTTCAGAAGGCCTTTATAACTTCCACCTCTATGATAATGAAGAAGATCGTGAAAGAAAGGTTGATATGGCCTTAGAATCTGTAGGTCTATTACCTGAACACAAATCTCGTTATCC
>CALBGK010000007.1 GCA_937893115.1 uncultured Erysipelotrichaceae bacterium
GGGAAATAGTGGTGGCGGATTATTTGATATCAATGGTAATCTAATTGGCATTGTCAACGCCAAATCATCTAACACTTCTTCATCAGTTTCTGTCGAAGGCCTAGGTTATGCCATCCCATCTAATACTGTCATCAATATCGCTAATGATATCATTGATAATGGTTATGTCCGCAATCGTGCTACTCTAGGTGTCACTATAACAGAAATATCGCAAGATACAGCTGGTTTCCCTAAGGGTGTATACATCACTAGTATCGTTGAAGGCGGAGCTGCTGATGATGCTGGCTTACAGACCTATGATAGAATTGTTGCCCTAGATGGTAAAGAAGTTAATTCTTATAGCGAATTATCAGCTATCTTAAATTCAATGAGTATAGGTGATAATACTACTATCACTGTAATTAGAAATAACGAAGAGTTAACAATAAATATTACGCTTAAAGAAAATACCCAAAATAACCAATAATTATTAAATATTCTTCCCTTATCCCCATATAAAAAAGGATTATTATCAAATTTGGTAATAATCCTTTTTGTTTATGTCTTTTTCTTTATTTATTCCTCATCATCTTCGATATGAGCATTAGCTATTACCTTTTCGGCAACCGGTTGAGGAGCAGGTTCATAGCGATCAAATTCAATCACGTAATAACCTCTACCCTGCGTCATTGAGCGTAATTCCGTAGCATACTTCTGCATTTCAGCCATTGGTACTTCCGCATCAATCTTCTGCTCATTATCTTCAGTCATCTCCATACCCATGATAATACCACGACGCTTATTGAAGTCACCGATTATTGTACCAGTATATTCTTCTGGAACATAGACAGTAACTTTGCCGATCGGTTCTAGTAAGATAGGTTTAGCCTTTGGCATACCTGCCTTGTATGCGAGTCTAGCAGCAGCCTTGAAGGCAATTTCCTTAGAATCGACATCGTGATAAGAACCATCAAACAGTGTAGCTTTAACACCTACCACCTTATAGCCGGCTAAGACACCCTTTTCCATACATTCTCTAAGTCCTTGTTCAGTAGCTGGGAAGTATTGTTTAGGTACTGCACCACCGAAGATTTCTTCTTCGAAGACCATATCTTCACTATCACAAGGTTCAAAGCGAATCCATACGTGACCATATTGTCCAGCACCACCTGATTGTTTCTTATGTTTGCCTTCAGCTTCAACTGTTCCTCTAATCGTCTCACGATATTGAATCTTATATGGTGCTAAATTAATTTCAACCTTATATTTATTCTTTAATTTATTACATACGACATCGAGAGCCTGATCACCCATAGCGTATAATATCTGTTCCTTAGTCTCGGTATTTTTCTCAAGACGCAATGAACGGTCTTCTTCAAGCACTCTCTGTAAGGCGAATGACATCTTGTCTTCATCGGCCTTAGTCTTAGGGGTGATGGCCATACCTAACATTGGTTTAGGGAATTCGATATCTGGATAGTTAACTGGACAATCTCTGGTCGATAAGGTATCGTTAGTCTCTGAATATTGTAATTTTACAACAGCGCCTAAGTCACCTGTAAACAACTTTCCGACAGCGATTTGCAGTTTGCCATTGATGACATAGATTTGGTTAATCTTTTCAGTCTGGTCTTTTTTGAGATTATATACTTGTGAATCGCTAGTTAAGACACCGCTCATAACCTTCAAATAAGATATCTTACCAACGAATGGATCGACGATAGTCTTATAGATTTGAGCTGTGAATTTTTCTGTCTCATTAGTTTCTAAGATGACATCTTCACCCTTGGCATCATGAGCTACTATCGTACCCTTTTCTGCATAATTAGGGAAGTATTCAGTAATTAGGTCCAATAGTCTTTCAATACCGATGACGCTAGTAGCACTACCGCAATATACTGGTCTGATATCTCCACTTCTAACACCGATTCTAAGTCCCTTAGCTAGTTCATTTTCATCGAAGTGTTCACCTGAGAAGAATTTCTCCATCAAGGCATCATCAGTCATCGCAATAGCTTCAGCTATCTCATTATAGTAATTTTCAACTACATCTTTATAATCATCAGGCACTTCCTTAGGCGTTGATAAATCAGCATAGTACCAAGCCTTATTACGCAAGATATTAATTGAACCAATAACTTTACCATTTTCTACGATAGGTACTTCAAATGGGATGATTGATTTACCAAATTTTTCTCTTAAAGCTAAATAAGTATTTTCAAATGAGGCATGTTCCTCATCGATCTTGTTGATGAAGAAAATAGTAGGAAGTTTTCTCTTCGATACTAATTTAACTGCCCTTTCTGTTCCTGATTCAATACCATCTTTAGCACTTACGACGATAAGAGCATTATCACCAACTGCTAGACCTGCGCGCATCTCACCTTCATAGTCTAGATAACCTGGAGTATCGATGAAATTAATCTTACAATTCTTCCATTCACAAGGTGCGATAGCTGTATAGATAGATAAACCACGTTTAATCTCTTCGGCATCATAGTCGACAGTTGAATTGCCATCGCTAGCTTTACCCATTCTATCGATAGCTTTTGTGAAATATAAAGCCGCTTCAATCAGTGATGATTTACCAGCTCCAGAATGTCCGAGCAATACTATATTACGAATATCATTAGCTAAATAGTCTTTCATCTGCGTCACCTATTTTAGATATCCCTTCAATTCTTCAAAACACTCTGTTCTAAGATAGTGAATAGCCTTATTACCTTCATTATCTAAAACTTCTTTATCAGCACCATGGTCTAATAAGTAGACGATTAAATCTTTATATCCACCATAGCTAGCACGCATTAGGCATGTGCAACCATTATTATCTTTGGTATTGATATTAGCACCATGTTCAACTAGATATTGAACTACATCAACCTTAAAAGCTAATACTGCTTCCATTAATGCTGTTCTACCACGGCTATCTTGAGCATCGATGTTAGCGCCATGTTCAACTAGATATTCAACAACGCTAAGTTCACCCATAAATGCCGCTCTCATCAAAGAAGTACGGCCATTATTATCATGAGAATTTACATCTGAGCCAGCTTCAACTAATAATTTACAAATACTCAAGTAACCCTTCTTACTAGCGCCCATCAGAGCGGTCTTATTATTTTTATCGCGAGAACGTACATTGGCACCATTATCGAGTAAAGTCTGCACTATCTCGGTATATCCCCTTTTTGCAGAACGCATCAAAGCAGTTCGGCCATCGCCATTAGTCATATTAACATCGGCACCCTTAGCGATACATGCACAGACCTTAGCATAGTCACCACTAGCACATGCATCAAAGAATTCTTTGTTGACTGTTTGATTCATAAATAATATCCTCCTTTATCAAACATATAAAAAATGAACACAGTCGTGTTCATATTAAAACATATTCATAAGCAAAAAAATTGTTTTGATCTAACTGGCCTAAAACTAATTTCCTCATGATTATGTCCTTCTTTCCTTAATTAAATTGTAAACGCTCACAGATATTCTTTCAAGTCTAAAACGCATTATTAGTTAAAACTACGTTAAATCTAACTTTTTAATAAGTCAATTATCTTTTTATATTCGGGCATATGATAACTCAATAAATTATGAAATCGTTTGGAATGATTAGGCAAGATAAAATGTAGACATTCGTGCAACAGGACAGCTTTAAGACATTCAACGGGATAATGAATGAGCTTATAATTTAAGACTATCTTATTCTTGCTAGGATAACAGACTCCCCAAGCTCTTTTTAAATGGCAAAAACTGATCTCAGGAGTTTTAGTATAATGATAGTCATTAAGAATTTTAAAGTAGTCATCCTTAAATTCACCTAGATAGCGCATTAAGACATGTTCGCCATAAATATAAAAATAATTGATAGCACTAGCTATATCTTTAGCGTATAAATATAATTTATCATCCTTAAATTGTATCCTATTACTTCCTTGATTAAAGATTAGATCATAACTTTTACCTAGATAATAGATATGCTCATCGATATTGACCATTCGATTTAAACTTTGTTTATACTTACTTATTATCCAAGATCTTTTATCAATGATAAAAGCCCTTATCAGCTTTTCATCGACATGATAAGGGCATGTGATCTTAAGAATATTACCACTAAGTGATAAATATATATTTTTAATATTCTTACGCTTAATATCTAATTTAAAATATTGACCTTCAATCTCTATCATACTAATTTCTTCAAGCGACCAAAAGCTATGGTACCTGGGCCAGTATGTGATATGATAACTGGACCAAATTCATGGAAAGACACTTCTTCACCAGTCACTTCATGGAGATGGTCCATAATCTCCTTGGCTAATTCATCATTTTCATCAGTGATGACCATCCAATAATACTTACTGTAATCATCAACATCTAAAATTGGCACATAGCCCTTAGAGATAGCTTTTTTAACCGTGTGCGTCTTATCAAAGACATCTATCATACCTTTTTTAAGATATAGAACTGGTGTAATTCTTAACAGGTTGGCTAAGGCAGCAGCAGCTGGTGAAATACGCCCACCCATCTTTAAATATTTAATATCATCAGGAATGATGACGGCTTCCATCATCGACTCTTCACTTTCTATCATCTCTTTGATAGTTTCTAGTGAATATCCCTTTTCAATTAATTTTCTACAGTCAAGACATAGTTGGGTCACCGGATAACAAGCACACTTGGCATCCACCACCACGATACGTCCATCGTATAATTTAGATTGTACAAGCGATGTATCATACATACCGCTCAAACCACTAGATAGAGGAATATGCAATATTCTGTCATATTTATCTAACAGTGTCTCATAAATACGCATTAAACTACCAAGGGTAGCTTGCGCTGTCTTTACTGGCACCCCATTTCTTAAATAATTCTTAATTCCATTTACATCGATGTCTTTGCCGTCCATATATTCCTTGCCATCAATCATCATCGGCATCCTCAAGACATGGATGTCTAAACTTTCAGCAGTTGTGTCATCTATATCACAAGATGAGTCAGTTAATATGCAAATTCGATCCATAGGCTCATTATATCATATCTAATAGCCAAGAGAAGCCCTTAAAGATTCATCATCTTTAATCCAATCTTCCACTTGAATAATGCGGTATTCATCATCACCATCACGTATGACAACTTCCTTGATTCCGGCATTGATGATCATCCTTTTGCACATTGAGCAACTATTGGAATTCTTAATGTATTTACCTGTATCTACTTCTCTGCCTGAAAGGTATAAAGTAGCTCCTAACATCTTATCGCGACTGGCACTGATGATGGCATTTGCCTCTGCGTGGACACTGCGGCATAATTCATATCTTTCACCTCTTGGTATGTTCATCTTTTGGCGGATGCAATAGCCCAGGTCTGAACAATTCTGCCTGCCGCGAGGAGCACCTACATAGCCAGTTGAAATAACTTCGTCATTATTGACGATGACAGCCCCATAATTTCTTCTGAGACATGTTCCTCTTTTGGAAACTACATCGGCTAAGTCTAGATAGTAATTAACTTTATCTCTTCTCTTCATCTTTTTCACCTTTTAAAAAATTATATCATATGCCCTTTACTTTATCGCTTTTATTTAGTAAAATGTTAAAGCGATGGCGGTTGTGGTGAAGTTGGTTAACACACCAGATTGTGGCTCTGGCATTCGCGAGTTCGAGTCTCGTCAATCGCCCCATTTAAAAATAAATCTATTGTAAATAGATGTATATATGCCCTATTATAGGGCTTTTTTGATATTTGAATTTCATTTCTAGAGCATAAAACATTTAATTGTGACGATTTTGGTGGTAAAAAAATGGAGGCATTGCGAAGCGAACTTCCTTGTTTAGTTGTCCAAACTTTAGGGTTCATTTCATTCTGCTCCTTTACTTTTTTCATCTATTAAAAATAACTCCGTCAGCTGGATTTTTATCAATAGCTCCTGCTATCTTATGCGGAAGATACAATTCTTCAAGATAAGCGATGTCCTCCTGATTTAGATGGACATCTAAACAAGCGACTGCTTCATCAATATAGTTTGGTTTAGTGGCACCGATTATCGGGGATGCAACTCCTTTAGCAAATTGCCAAGCTAGAGCGATCTAAGACATCTAAACACCATACTTATTCGCTAATCCAAAAAATCTTTGAACTATTATTTCATCTTGGTCTTGCGTCTTATCGTATTTACCCATAGCTGCCTTATCCGTCTTACTTTTAATCTAATCAGACTTCCACATCGCTCTTGCCAAATGGCCAACAGTTAAAGGACTATAAGGGATTAGTAATACATTCATCTGTTTACAGATAGAAATTAATTCTCTTTCATCTTCACGATATAAAAGATTATAATGATTCTCCACCGCTGAAAAGGTTTCAAAGTCATGTTCATTAGCCGCTAATTGTGTATTATGAAATTGATATCCATACATAGCTGACGCACTTAAGGCTCTAACCTTGCCTGACTTAACTAAATCATTTAAGGCTTTCATCGTCTCATAGATGTCTGTGTCGTAGTTAAAACGATGAATGATATATAAATCAAGATAATCAGTTCCTAGTCGTTTTAAGGTCTCTTCTATCTCGCGAAAAATAGCCTTACGGCTTAAGCAACCCTTATTAAACTATATCTTAGAAGCGATAATCACCTTATCTCTAGCGACATTTTTTCTTAAGGACTTGCCTAAATATTCTTCACTAGTTCCATAAGAATAACAATTAGCTGTATCAAAGAAATTGATATCTAAGTCTAGGGCATGCTTAATTATTTCTTCACTTTTCTTTTCGTCTAAAGTCCAATTGTG
>CALBGK010000008.1 GCA_937893115.1 uncultured Erysipelotrichaceae bacterium
AACCAAGGTACACTTGGTTTTTTTCTGGCTAAAGATAAGAATGAAAAAGAATGAATATGAATTGCCATCGATAGAACAGGCTCGTAAAAGAGATAAAAATCGAGCTGCTATCGAAAGAGAACTTTTTGAAATACCTGATGAATGTCGCAATATTGGTTATGGTCGTAAATATTATTTAAGAACTTATGGTTGCCAAGCTAATCAACGCGATTCAGAAACCATCGCTGGTATACTGGATGAATTAGCTTATACAGCTTCAGATGATATTAATGAAGCTGATTTAATTTTGCTCAATACATGCGCTATTCGTAAGAATGCGGAAGATAAAGTATTTGGGGAAATAGGCGCCCTAAAAAAACTTAAGCGAGAAAACCCTGATCTCATTATCGCTGTTGGTGGTTGTATGGCTCAAGAAGAGGGCGTAGTTAATAAATTACTTGCACAATATCCGCAAGTTGATTTGATTTTTGGCACTCATAACATATATAATTTACCTAAGTTATTATTTGAAACTTTAATGGCTAAAGAAAAAGTTGTTGAAGTATTCTCCAAACAGGGAGAAATTTATGAATCACTTCCAACTACTCGCTTCCTCAAACATAAGGCTTGGGTCAATATAGCCTATGGTTGCGATAAGTTTTGTACCTATTGCATCGTGCCTTATACAAGAGGTAAAGAGCGTTCGAGATTAGTCGAAGATATCGTTTCAGAAGTTAGACAACTAGTTGATGAAGGCTATAAGGAAGTTTGCCTATTAGGACAAAATGTCAATGCCTATGGTCGTGATTTAAAGCTAGAAAATGGATTTGCTACCTTACTTGAAGAAGTAGCCAAAACAGGTATTGATAGAGTTCGTTTTATGACTTCTCATCCATGGAACTTCGATGATGAAACTATCGATGTCATCGCTAAATATCCTAATATCATGCCTTATATTCACTTACCTCTACAATCGGGTAACGATGAGATATTAAGACGCATGAACCGTCGTTACACTAAAGAAGATTATTTGAAATTATTCGACAAATTAAAGGCTAAAATTAAAAATTGTGCCTTTACTACTGATATTATTGTAGGTTTCCCTAATGAGTCAGATGAAGCTTTTAAGGATACATTAGATGTTGTCGACTATTGTAAATTTGACAATGCCTTTACCTTTATCTTTTCACCTCGTGAAGGAACTCCTGCCTATTCGATGGAAGATTCAATCAGCGCAGAAGCAAAAGAGGAAAGACTACAAATCTTAAATGCGAAAGTGGCTGAGTATGCCCTTATGCATAATAAAGCTTTTGAAGGTCAAATAGTCGAAGTATTAGTCGACGGTGAATCAAAACGTAATAAAGAAGTTTATTCTGGTTATACTAAAGAGAATAAACTAGTTAATTTTACTGGTAAAAATGTAAATGTTGGTGATTTGGTCAATGTCAAAATTACCAAAGCTATGAGTTTTTCACTAAATGGAGAATTAGTAGAAGAATAAGGAGGTTTATTTGTGCAAGAAATTCGTTTAATGGCTTTAGGCGGACTTGATGAAGACGGAAAGAATATGTACATCATCGAAATCGATGATGACATCTTTATCGTAGATGCTGGACTTAAATATCCTAACGAAAACGAACAGTTGGGTATTGAGTATATCATCCCTGATTTTTCATATCTCCACGCACACAAAGAGAGAATCAAAGCTGTCTTTATCACTCATGGACACGACGATGTCATGGCCGCCGTTGGTCACTTATTAAAAGAGATAGATATTGATGTTTACGCAACTGCCTTAACTGCTAAGCTCTTAGAGCGCAATTTTAAGAAATTAAATCTTAAAAAGAAGATTAATGTCATCAAGAGAAATAGCGATTTGACGATAGCTGGTCATCATATACATGCATTTCCTGTCTTACAATCAATTCCTGATTCGATAGGTCTAACCTTTGACACAGATTATGGTCCTATTGTCTACACTAGCGAATTTGTCATCGATAATAGCTTTAATGCTGATGCTTTTTCTATGGACATCTCTTATTTTGCAGAACTTGGTGAAAAGAAAGTATTTGCGCTACTAGCTGAATCGGTTGGAGCGACAAGAGAGGGATATACAGCACCTCATCACCATATCGCTAGTAGTATCGAACCATATTTTGAAGCGGCTAAGGATGAACGTTTGATCATTTCTTTGTATAAGCAAAACTTGTATAGAGTTATGGAAGTCATCGATTTATGTAAGAAATATAAGCGTAAGATTATGCTATATGACGATGAACAATTACGCTTCCTCGATTATGTTGAAGAGCTTGGCTATTATAAGACACCAAGAGATTTAATCGTTTCACATAAGGAATTTAATAATGATATCAAGGATATTGTATGTATCGTATCCGGTAGTGGTAATGAGGTGTTCCGCCTCGTCAATAAGATTGCCATTGGGGAAGATAGATTAATTGAACTCAGAAGTGATGATACAGTTATTATTGCTTCACCTATCATTCCTGGTACGGAAAAAGAAGCATCTAATATGGAAAATGACTTATATAAAGCTGGCGTCAATGTCAAACGCGTCAATTCTAAAGAAGTATTTTCGATGCATGCATCGATTGAAGACTTAAAGATGATGCTATATCTATTAAAGCCGCGCTATTATATCCCTATCCATGGCGAGTATGCCTCTTTAGTTGCTAATGCAGATATCGCCCAGTCGATGGGCTATAGACCAGATAAGATTATTATTTTAGACATTGGTCAATTTGCCTACTTTGTTGATGGACATCTAAAATCAACTAGAGAGACCATTTCTTTAAAAGATACTCTGATTGATGGTAAGGATAAATTAGATGTATCAGGTATGGTACTAAAAGATCGCGAGACTCTATCAACTGATGGAGCCATTGTAGTCGGTGTCGTCTTAAACTTTAAGACTAAAGAGATAATAGGGGGACCTGATGTTCAATCAAGAGGTGTCATCTATTTGAAAGATGCTGACCATATCATTCAAGAGATAGGTAATATTTTAATTAGAACTATCACTGAAGCAGTTGAAGAAAAACGTTACGAAAATATGCAGATTCGTACCGAGGCAAAAGAAAAGATATCGCGATATATCTTAAAGGAGACTGGTAAAAGACCTATGGTTTTACCAGCTATTGTCGAAATCAATATTGAGGCATAGATATGGCTAAAAAGAGAAAAAAATCTGCTCCAAAAGATAATTCATCACTTTGGTGGATTATCACATCTATTGTCATATCTGCTCTCTTTGTGGTTTCGGTATTTAAATTTGGTGTAGTAGGAACATTTATTTCCAATGTTCTTGCTTTTATATTTGGCGATTTATATTGGCTTAATCTCTTATCGATTGTTGCTATGGGCGTCTACTATGTCTATGCACATAAAAAAGATGAGGCTGAATTAAAGGTCATCATCGGTATCATCTTATTAAATATTGTCTTGAATACTTTT
>CALBGK010000009.1 GCA_937893115.1 uncultured Erysipelotrichaceae bacterium
TTCCTTATTGACATCACTTTGTTGGACTGGTAAAACCTTCATCACTTTAGCTTGTAAGGAATTACGATACTTGATTATTTCTAATTCAAATTCAAACACTTTGCCCGTTTCAATCTCTTTTTCAATATTAGATTTGACATCCCACATCTTAGCTTCTATGGTCTTTGTGTCATCTTGCAAGGTGAGTGTCAGATATGGTGAACCATTATTAGTGGTTCCCTTCACTACCGATGTCACCAATAATAAAGTGTTAACATGTTCACCCTCTTTAAAATCTTTAATCTTTTTATTCATCGTCCCACTCCATTTCATTTAATATCGCATATACGGCATCAACACTAAATCCTTTAGATACTAGCGAATGAAATACTCTATTTCGCAAGGTCGACCCTTCGTATTTACGTTCAAATCTTATTTTCGCTTTATTAGCTTCCTTTCTCAAGAGATTTTTCTCTTCAAAAGTTTCATCTTGAAATGACAATAGACTTACAGCTTCTTTAGCTACTTCTAAATCAAAACCATTATTGATTAGCTTCTTTAATATCAACTGTTTCTTCATCTTTAGAGATTTGTTATGGATTTGATTTTGATATTTTTCAGCTAATTTTTTAGCTTTAACTAATTCAGAATCTGTACTATTCTGGTTCAGAACTAATTTTTCAATGATAGAGATTGGCACGCCAACCTTTCTCAAATTCTGAACCATCTTCTTTTTAGACAGTAAAGAATTATTATAATATTCTAACTTTTCGACACAATAGCGATAATCATCTAATAGCCCTTTTTCAGAAAGCTTATCAATAATTTCGTTAGATGTCTTTATTGGAAGTTCAAAATGTTTATTTAGATAATCATACATCTCTTTGACTGTATGATCACGATTTGCTAAACGCCTCAGACAAGCACGATAAGCTAAGACATATGGTTCATTTTCTTTGATTTCATCGTATTGAGCAGCAGTTAAATTAGTATCCTTTCTTAGACCTAATTCATAATATCGATCTAGAGTCAGATATACTTTTTCTTCCTCTTTATCATTTGATTTTAAGTCTACCGTCACATAATCATTCTTTAATCTAACAGCAGATACGACATATTTTGTCGCTTTTTCAATTTATCATCATCCATCTTTAAGAATATTTCTAATTTATGTAGTAGTTCTCTTTCATCATTGAAGAAGAAGCCATTTTCGTTTTCAAAGACAACATCTTCTAAGACTTCATCATATCTAGCGAATACCACTAAGCCGCTAGATAAGGCTTCGATATAAGTCATACCCTGTGTTTCAGTAGTTGAGGCACTAATAAAGGCGTCGGCACTATGATAGTATGAAGGAACTTTTTCAAAAGGAACCTTACCGACGAAGGTGATATAGTCATTTAAGTCTAGTTCAGTAGCTAATTCTTTGAGTTCATCTAGTTGTGGTCCCCCTCCGACAACCACGAATTTAATTTTTAACCTTTCTTCTTTAATTGACTTAAAGGCTCTTATTATCATATCAAGCGACTTTTCTTGAGCTATTCTGCCAACATATAAAAGCATCTTTTCGTCATCTTGGATATTAGCACTTCTTCTTATCTCTTTAACTATATCTAGAGAAGTATTTTCGCGATTAAAATGTGATAGTTCAGTACCTGTCGGAATGATAGAAATAGGTGTCTTGATACCATATTTCATTAACATGTCACGTGTTTTTCTAGATGGAGCAATCAGTTCCATACAAGCGTCGCCATAGAGCTTAGAAATAGCGGAAACAGCCTTCTTAGCTAGTTTATCGATACTTTCTAAGTGAGTAAAATTTACATAGTGAGTATATTCTTCATAAGTTGTATGATATGTTCTAACCAAAAGAATATGTA
>CALBGK010000010.1 GCA_937893115.1 uncultured Erysipelotrichaceae bacterium
ATGCCAAAGTAGAAGTAAAGATTGTTAAAGATGTATATCCAATGGGTTGGGAAAGAACTCTTGTTTTCGCTCTTTTAGGCAAACGCTATGACAAATTACCTATTGAAGCTGGAACTATCGTATCAAATGCGACTACAGCTATCATGTTGGCGCAAGCGATGAAGACGGGACTTCCTATCTATGAAAAGATGGTTACAGTATCTGGCAATGGCATTAAGGAAGCTCACAATGTCAAATGTCGAGTTGGCACTAGCTTTAAAGAATTGATCGAAGCTTGTGATGGACTTGTAGAAAATGACAAATTTAGTCTCATAGCTGGTGGACCTATGATGGGTACTGCTGTCACTAAGGATGAAGTGGTTGTCGGTGTAGCCAGCAATGCTGTGACAGTGATGCAGTTTGCTGAAGCTCATAATGTATCATGTCTAAGATGTGGTCAATGTGTTGACCATTGTCCTAGTGGTCTAGAACCAGTTAATATCAATAAGGCCTTAAAGGCTAAAGACTTAGATTTACTAAAGAAACTAAAACCTATGGATTGTATCGAATGTGGTATGTGTACTTACATTTGTCCATCTAAGATTGAAGTTACTGAAGGGGTACGCCGTGCTAAAAAAGCTATGGCACTTAATCGATAGGAGGGGAGAAAATGGAATTAAAATATAAAGCGGCTCCACACTATAGACAGAGCCAATCGACATCAAAGATAATGATGCACCTGACTATCGCTTTATTTATCGTCTATGCCTTTGCACTATATCGCAGTTTTACTTTAGGAACTGACTATTTAGTTAGAGCCATCGTCTTGATGTTGACTTCTAATATTGTAGCTATCGCAACAGAAAGCATTTGGGCTATTTTCCATCACCAAAATGTCATTAAATATTTAACTTCTTCTTACCCATGGGTAACAGCTATTATTTTGACTTTGATGGTACCAGTTAATACAGAAGTTTATGCTTTAGCTGTATCTACATTTATCGCTATATTCTTCGCTAAGTTAGTATTTGGTGGCTTTGGACAGAATATCTTTAATCCAGCTGCTGTTGGTAGAGCGATTATCTTCGCTAGTTTCACTGGCAGCATTTCTGCTGATTTAATCACTAGTGCTACACCTGCTACTACTTTGGCTAGTGTTGGACAGATTGCTTCTAGTGCTGATTTTAGCGTCTTCTTAAATGATTTCGGTGGATTATTAAATTTAGCTCTTGGTATGTATCAAGGAGCTATGGGTGAGACATTCTCGCTTGTCATCATTGCCATGGGTATCTATTTGAGCATTGTGAATGTCATCGATTGGCGCGTTCCTGTCACCTATCTTGGCGTCTTATTCTGTGGCTCACTACTTGTAGGTCTAAGTCATGGTTTAGGTATTGAATATGCTCTATATTCTATTTTGACAGGTGGTGCTATCTTTGGTGCTGTCTTCATGCTTACAGATCCAGTAACTAACCCAACCACAAGGGCAGGCAAGATAGTCTTTGCAAGTTTTGCAGCCTTTGTGACTATCGTTATTCGTTACTATTCTAATCTTCCTGAAGGTGTATTATATTCAATTCTATTAGCTAATATCATGACACCAGTCATCGATAAATTCTTTGCGGGTAAACAAGTTGACCATATCAATAGAAATATCATCGCTACATTTGGTGTTGTCGTCGTTTCTATTCTCTTGGTATTTGCTATGGGCTTTGGCTTAGAAGCTACACCATATACTAGTATTCTTGGACCAGATGTCCCTGAATTTAATCACGGTTCAACTATTTCTCTAAGTGATGATTATAGTGTCTACGCTCCAGAACTTGTAAGCCAAGAAGGCGATACTTATATCGTTAGCGTTAAAGGCTTTGGCATGTTAGATACTGCTGATGGTGGTGCTGGTGGCGGTGGTTCGTATACCAATAATGAAGTTGCAGTTACTATTGATCCTGCTACTAATACTGTCGTATCAGTTAAACTCGAGACTTTTGGCGATACTGTCGGTGTAGGTGATACAGTTGACAATGAAGGCTTCTATTATCAATTCTTCGGCGCTTCTAAAGACAGTGATATCGATGTCGTATCAGCTGCTACTTATACTTCTAAATCAGTTGCCGCCGCAGTTAGCTATGTATTAGATGGCTGCCCAAGCGTAATGACTTTAAGTGATGACTACAGCGCTTATGAAGCAGCAGCCACTGTTAATGAAGATGGTTCAATCCATGTCTCAGTTAAGGGATTTGGCATGTTAGATACAAGCCTTGGTGGTGCTGGTGGCAGTGGTTCTTATACCAATAATGAATTCGATATCATTATTGAAGATGGTAAGGTTGCACAAGTTACGATGACTAATTTCGGCGATACAGTCGGCGTTGGCGATATGGTTGATGAAGCATATCTAGAATCTTTCATTGGTAAAGGCCTAGAAGATGAAGTCGATGTCGTTTCGGGCGCTACTTATACATCTAATTCAGCTATTGCAGCTATTCAGGCAGCACTCGGTGCTAACTAGGAGGAAAATATATGAAAAAGACAATTACATTAGTTTTATTCTTAGGAATTGTAGCTGCTATTTCAGGTCTATGCATCAGCTTGGTAAATGATATCACCAGTCCACTAATTACAGAAAATGAGATTGCATCAGAAAAAACTAATCTTGAACTGATGTTCCCTGGTGCTACATTTGAACCAATTGACTATACTGGTGATGACGAAAGTATCTTAGGTCTTTATGAGGTTGTCGATACTGGCTATGTCGTAAAAGTTGAAGGTTATGGTTATTCTACTACTCCAATTGTCGCTTTGATCGGTTTTGATCATGATATTACCGTCTTAGATGTCATCATCTTATCTAATCAAGAGACTAATGGTTATGGAAGCAGATGTTTTGAAGATAGCTTTATCGATACTGCCTATGTAGGTAAGACCGTCGATGAAGAAGTGGACATGTTATCAGGTGCTACTTTAACTTCAACTGCTATGAAAAATATGATTGATTCTGCGCGCGCAGCGCTTAGCAACTAGGAGGCATTTATGTGGAATAATTTTAAAAATGGCTTCGTAAAAGAAAATCCAGTATTTGGCTTATACCTTGGTATGTGTAGTGCTCTAGCTATTTCTACTTCTTTAAATAATGCGATAGGAATGGGCTTATGTGTTACATTAGTACTGATTTGTTCAAATATTCTTGTATCTTTAATTCGTAAGATTACTCCAGACGAAATTCGTATTCCTGTCTATATCGTAATCATCGCATCACTAGTTACTGTCGTTGAGATGTTTGTTCATGCCTATATGCCTGAATTATATACATCATTAGGTGTATTCTTATCACTCATCGTCGTTAACTGTATCATCTTAGGGCGTGCTGAAGCCTTTGCTTCTAAAAATGGTGTCCTAGCTAGTGCTATCGATGGTTTAGGTATGGGTCTTGGTTATACTTTCGCTTTATTGTTAATATCATTTGTCAGAGAATTCTTAGCAAATATGGCTATCACTTTCTATAACCCATTCAATGCTGAACAGATTCTATTCTCATTTGGTAGAGGAGGCTAAATAATTATGGGCGAAATATTAACCATGGCTTTGGCTGCCATACTGATCAATAATGTTGTCTTATCTAAATTCTTAGGTGTTTGTCCATTTTTAGGTGTCTCTAAAAATTCTAAGAGTGCTATTGGCATGGGTTTGGCAGTTATCTTTGTCATCTTTGGCGCATCACTAATAACTTATTTCTTGTATTATGGTGTATTAGTTACCTTTCATATCGAATATATGCGCTTGATAACTTTTATCTTAGTCATTGCTGCCTTTGTGCAATTTGTCGAGATGTTTATCAAGAAGTACAGTGCTTCACTATATAAGAGTTTAGGCATCTACTTACCATTAATCACAACTAACTGTGTGGTATTATTCGTCGCTCAAGACAATATTACTCAAGGTTATAACTTAATAGAGACTATTACTAATTCTATCGCTGTACCTGCTGGTTTCATGCTGGTGCTATACTTATTCTCTTGCATCCGTGAAAGATTAGATAGTGCTGATACACCTGAAAGTTTTAAGGGCAATCCTATCGCTTTAGTCGTAGCAGGTTTAATGGCTTTAGCATTTAGTGGTTTAGCTGGTATTGTTTAATGGAAGCTATTATCTATTTCGCCATCTTGGCAGGTATTTATGCCTTATTCTATTATCTGAATCATAAGACACCAAAACCTGAGGGATGCGAAAATTTAAAGACTAGTTGTGATGGATGTAAGATTACTTCATGTATGGCTCATCCAATTCATGACGAGGTATACGAAGGAGGAAATAAAGATGATTAATGCCATCTTAGTGATGTTAGTAACCGGAATGGTTTTAGGACTTCTTCTAGCTGTCGCTTCTAAAATCTTTTATGTACAAGTTGATGAGCGACAAGAGAAGGTTACAACGATGTTGCCAGGCTATAACTGTGGTAGTTGTGGATACCCTGGTTGCAGTGGCTTAGCTAGCGCCTTAATCGATAAGACGACAGATACAGTCAATTGTCGTCCATGTAAACCTGAACAGAGACAGGCCATTGTTGATTATTT
>CALBGK010000011.1 GCA_937893115.1 uncultured Erysipelotrichaceae bacterium
GATTCAGGATCTTCTAAACTGTGCATGAAAATATTGTAATTCCATTGCCAGTCTGTAGTAATCTGTGGTGTTACTGCTACACCTTCTTCGGCATATTTTATAGCTGTTTCAAACAGTTTTTCAAAAGGAAGAGAACCGAATCTATCATGTAAAGCTTTCCATCCAGCTGGTGCTCCAGGAACGTTTACTGCGTGATATCCTAGTTGAGGCATCTTGGTAAAACCATCGCTTTTAACTTTTTCTATTGAAAGATTTTTAGCTGCTGGTCCCGAAGAGTTTAGACCATACATTTTATTATTCATCCATACAATAGCAAAATTGTCAGAACCCAAGTTATTCATGGTAGGTTCTACTACTGTGTTAGTAATCATGGTAGCAATGGCTGCATCGACTGCATTTCCGCCCTTTTTAAGTATATCTAATCCAGCTTGTGAACCTAGTTGTGTTGAAGTTGCGACCATTCCATTGCGCGCATAAGAACAAGTCTTTTGCGAAGCATACGGGAAGCATTTGTGATCAAATTGTTCTAGAAAAGTCATTATAATTCTCCTTTAAATTCCAATGATTTGATAAATATTAATAATTATTGTAGAAACGATAATTGCAGCCGTAGCCCATTTTATACTCTTTTTAGCTGTAATATCCCATACCGATATTCCCGAGGCTGAGCTTGCCATATTTGCTACGGCAGAGAAAGGAGTTACCGCAAGAGAGATAGACCATCCAGCTAATACAATCATAGAGATGATTAGTGAGCTCATTCCTAGTAATTCTGGGCTTAAAATTCCTACAAGAGTGTAGCCCATAGCTGCAGGATGGACGCCGATTACTGATGTGAGTACTGCAATAGCTATGATGAGTAAAGGAATGATAATCATTAATTCATTTCTGGAAGCTAGGAATGAGAAAACATCAGATATCGCTTCAACCCTCTTTAACGCTTGCCCTACGAAACCACCAATTCCTACAATTGTCATAACATTCGGATTACGTAGCATTCCTGCTTTCCAATAATTAGTCATTCTAGTTTTGAAAACATCCATTTTTCCTTGAATGAGGCCAAAAATTATAGCGAATGGGAAAGATATTATACATATACCTGCAATGAGACTAAGAGGAGTGAATTCATCGACGCAGATAATTATTGCGCAAAGCAGAACGAATAAGGCCACTAGAGTAAAAATATCTTTCCAATTAACCAAAGCATTTATATTTTTCTCGATTTTAACGGCTCCTTCTTTTTTGCCATCAATACTGTTTATAAAGCTTGTTACTAAAATAATGATTATTGATAATATGCCACCATAAATAAGTATTGGAGTGTACTCAATTCCGAACGCTTCAATACATGCTGCAGCACCTTGCTGAGGGCCGCACATCATGCATAAGGCGTTGCCGATAACAATACTCATAGTGAATATGCGATGACAATTATATCTTTTAGAAGTTTCGCTTAGTAGAGCATAAATTACTGGCAGAGCAGCCATTGCCATGTAAAAGCCTAAAAACATAGATGTAAAAGCTGAAAACAAGCAAAATATAGTTGGACTAGAAATATATCTTTCGCAAATGTTTTTGAGCTCCTCCTGATAAGGTTTATAGAAGAAAGGCATTGATAGTATAGAGGCAAACCAGATTAAGGCAATTGTGCCTTGAGCATTACAGATAGCTGATTGCCATTCAGCAAAATCTACTCCGTAATATAGCAGTAGAGCCGAGCCTAAAATTGCCAGTGCACCAATGACGATTCGATTAGTTTTATTTGCAGAAATAAATCCACAGATAAAAATAATAACGAGTAGAGCAGTGATGATAATCGCTATCATTGCACTGTTGATGAAGATGTTTGCTAAGTAGAGAACTACAAATGCAGTTGTGATGAGCCGGACGATTTGTTTAAACCATTCGCTGTTTGCAATAGATTTCATCATATTCCTCCTTGTATTATTATTTCATCGGATGAAATTACACCTTCATCTTAGAGGAAATTAAAAAAACAGATTGCAAGTAATTAACAAAAATAAAGACTTTTTGTTAAGTTTTTAACAATCTGTATTGATGAATAAATGAGCTTGTGCACAATATGTATTACTTGAGAAACTTTATACCAGATAAAGCGATGAATAATGAAAGCCGTTGATGAGGATCTTCTAAGTTTTTGTTGGTTAGTTCTTCTATTCTGCTCAACCTAGAGTATAGCGTGGCACGAGAAATATTAAGGACGTCAGCTGTCTTTTTCTTCTCACCGTTTGAAAGGAAAAACTGGAATAAGGTATCTAGTAGTTCTTTATTTTCATTATTAAGTAAGTCTTTTAATGTATCTTCGACATATCTTCCTAAATGTTTTTGTTTAATCATATCTTCTATGACCATTCTTTCGTTGAGTAAATCATAGAATATTATCTTTTCATTCTTTGAACATCGCAAAGCTAACAATTCTGTTGCTGTTTGGTCACTCTTATATATCTCTTCGATATTATCTACCACTTTGCCTATGGCAGCGTGAGTATTCTTTCCGGCTAAAAAAGAAGAATTATGATTTAATTCAAAAGCGATATCTTCGAATATAATCTTAGTGTTTCTTATTGTGTCAGGAATTAGAAAAACGTATGTTAATATATTATCTTCGACGCTTGGAAAAGAATGAAAGCCCTTTTTAAAGAAGGCTCTGAACAACAACATACCCGTCTGTAGATGCAAATCATTCAATAGGCGATAATCAATTTCGTAGCTTTTTCGATAGCTATAAGAAGAATAGCCTCCTTCTGGCAGCTTAGCTTTAGCAACAAAGTATCCTATAAATTTATCCTTAGGATAATTATCTTTAATTTTAGCTTCAATATATCTTTGGGGTATTGAACCCTCATACCATTGCTTAATCCAGCTAGTATTATTTGAATGCTGTATTTGAAGTCTTTTTATAAAAGCAGAAATTACTTTAGTTCTCAAAAAGGATGTTAATTTGATGAGTAGAATTTTATCGAAGTAAGAAATGTTATCTCCAAATAGAATGATATAAGAATATCTTTCATTTAATACTTTTATTGTAGTAATAGAACAATTGGAAAAATCGATGACATCATTCTCCTTTGAATTATCTAGCGTTCCTAATCGCTCTTCGTTTAGATATTCATTCAAATTCATAGTGTTATTGGTGGATATAGGCGTAGATAATACATGCCAATAACAGACATCACGCATTGTGAATTCTTTTAGTATCTCTAAGTAATGAATCATTAGATGATCTGAACCCTTTGACAGACTAGGTATACCATTTTCATCCTCTTCATTCATGACGATAGGGACATTTTTTTTGTTTCTAACAATGCTTGATAGAAGTCATCAACCTTTTTACTTTCACTTTCGTTTCCTTGAATTTCTAGTATTTTACGATTGATATCAGGGATTAAGATTCCTATAGATACCAGTTCATTCATGATAATAATTGGGAAGTGGTTTTCAATACATAAATCAACGCTTCTTCTCTGCAATTCATAGCCAGTAGAGGAGGCGTCTATGCATAAACCAGAGCAATTAGAAAGAATTAATTGTTGGATAAAATGATATTCATCTTGTCGTGTCAGAATGGAAGAGGACAAGAAGAAGAATTCATTTCCTAATAAGTGAAATGATTTTTTATCTAATGAAGTCAATCTATAGCACCAACGTATAGGTCTATTTAAAGACTTTTCATCAGCGTACAGCATGTAGTTATGGTTAAAACAATCAATTTGTAAAAGGTCGCGAACGTAATAAAGTGAAATCATTTAGCTCCTCATATATACGATTTATGAAAATGATAGAAATCAAGAACTTCTTGATATGAAATAAGTAATAATACTATTAATATATTACAATGTTAGCGAAAATATTGCAAAGCATAAAAATGTCTATTAAATCAATTAATTGTGCACATTTAAATATTTTTGGTATAATACTAAAGCGAATAGATTACTATTCCTTGTCTTAAATAAGACCAATTGACCAAAAGGAGGAAAAAATGAAACAATACGAAACAATGTACATCGTTAAGTCTTCATTAGATGATGCAAGTCGTGCAGCACTAATCAATGACATGCACGCAATTATCACTAATCATGGTGGTAGCATCGATAATGTTGATGAATGGGGTATGCGTGATTTTGCTTACCGCATCGACGATATGACAAAAGGTTATTACGTAGTAGTAACATTCACTGTTAGTGTTGAAGGATTAAATGAATTCACTCGTTTAATGGGTATCAATTCTAACATCGTGCGTTTAATGACCATTTGTACTGATGAAAAGAAATAATTATGATTAACAAAGTAATTTTAGTTGGAAGACTTACAAAAGATTTAGAGCTTAGAAAAACAGCATCTAATAATTCTGTTGTATCTTTCACGGTGGCTTGTAATCGCCGCTTTGGTGGTACACAATCCAATCAACCAAGTGCCGATTTTATCAATTGTGTAGCTTGGAATCAAACGGCTGACTTTTTAGCTAAATACGCTAGTAAGGGGAGCTTAGTCGGTGTTGAGGGAAGAATTACTACTCGCAATTATGAAGGACAAAATGGACGAGTATATGTAACAGAAGTAACTTGTGAAAATGTTCAACTCTTAGGTTCTAGAAGTGAATCAAGAAGCGAAAGTACACAAGCTAATCAAACCTTTACACCTATGGCTGAAAGTTCATTCAATAATGATTCATTCGAGGATGACTTCGCCAATACGCCATCACTTGATATCTCTAGTGATGACTTACCATTTTATTAATAGAAAGGAAAAAGATTATGGCTTTCAGAAAACAGAGAGTTGGTATTAAGAAAGTTTGTTATTTTACTAAAAATAAAATTACCTATATCGATTACAAGGATGTTGAACTATTAAAGAAATTCATTTCTGCTAATGGAAAAATCACTCCTAGACGCGTTACAGGTACAAGTGCTAAATATCAAAGGATGTTGGCAACTGCTATTAAAAGAGCACGCCAGATGGCATTATTACCTTACATTCAAGACTAATTATTAGCCTCCATCGTTTGATGGAGGCTTAATGCTTATTAAGGACAGGACTTATGAAAAATACGAAGAAACTGACAATGGGAGCGATGTTATTAGCGATAGTTGGTGCCGTCATGGTCATAGATCGTTTATTAGCGTTCGCTTTTGATGAATTGATTTTTTTATTGATTGCTGAAGTGGTAATCATCTATGCTACGATGTATAGCCTTAAAGATGCTCTGATTCTCTCTTTTGGGGCCGCGGTTATCACCATACTTTTAGGTAATATCTATTCATGGGTATACTTACCTTTAGGACTAATAGCTGGCTTTACTTATGCTTATGGCATCAAGAAAGAATTAGATAGAAGTCGTCTGCTACTTATGGTCATGGCTGTTATGGTCATAGGTGAAATCATCATAACGATGTTAGTGATGCCGCTATTTGGCTTAAACGTCTATGAAGAGATAGTCATGATGAGAAACTCAGTGGCAGAAGTATTTGAAAGCGCAGGAGTTTTAGGATTATTTGAAGATATTTTAAATAATATTATGGTAGTTGCATATGTTCTATCTTTGATTATTATTGGAGTTACTGAAGCTGCCTTAATTCATCTATTATCAATTTATCTCTTAAAACGTTTAAAGATTAAAGATATCAAGATCGTTCATCTGTATTCATTAAAGATATCGGTGCCTTTTACCTATATATGTATGCTTATGACATTCTTATTTTTTGTTGCACCACAGTTTAAAACCCACGCCTTTATCGAATATACGATGATAACCTTAGCTCTAATTGGGGCTGCATGCCTAGTAGTAGTTGGCTACATCTTTTTTATCGTTTATGGTAGTATTGTTTTAGGAAAAAATATCACTTTATATTTGATATTATTTATCATATTGCTATTTCCATATTCATTATTCATCTTACTTATCGCTGGATTTTTATATGGAAGTGGACCACTTAAGAATTATATCGAAAGGAAACGCAAAGGCGCATGAGCAAACTTAGGCAAATTAAAATATTAGCAGGAGTAGTTAGTGTAGTATTACTGTTGGGATTAGCGATACTATCTTTTTTCTTGCAAATTGATATTTTGATTGCTGGATCAGTATATTTAGTTATGTTGGTGGTACTTGTCATCACCATTAATTCCATCGATACAGTTAGGCAAGAGACAGGCGAAGAGATAGAAAAGAGCTTAAAGAAGGGTAATACGGAAGCTTTGAAGTTCGCTAGTGTCGGTATCCTTGTCTATAATGAAGAATTTGTCATCACTTGGTTATCATCGTTATTTAAAGAGCGTTCAATGGGCCACTTAGGTGAGAAGTTACTATTGTGGCTACCAGAACTTAAAGACCTATTAAAGGGTGATGTCGACCATGTCTATATCAAAATTAATGAAGAGACTTATGAAATAAGGAAGTTGCGCAATGCCTTTGTGCTCTTCTTTAAAGATATTTCTAAAGAGACAGACTTAGAAGAAAAGATTGATAATAGCCGTCTAGTTATTGGCTATGTCAACTTTGATAACTATGACAGTGTCGCCGAGATAGAAGAAGATATTTCTTATGTTAACTTCAATATCAAAGTGCCAGTCTTTGAATATTTTAAGAGTCATCAAATCGTCTATAAGTCATTACATAATAATAGATTATTGTTAGTACTTGATGAAAAGAAGTATGATGAACTTCGCAAAGATAGATTTAGTATCATCAATACAGTCCGAAAAGAAGCTAAGAAGGCTGGATTTGATATAACCTTATCAATGGCTTTTGCCCGTGGTGATATCTCTAGTGAAGAACTAGATACGATGGCTTTATCGCTTATCGAACTTGCGCAGACTAGAGGTGGCGACCAAGTGGTCGTTAGAAAAAGCGGGGAAGAAGCCGTCTACTTTGGCGGATCTAGTGAAGCCAAGGAAAAACAATCCAAGGTTAGAGTTAGAGTTATCTCTAATACGATTAGAGACTTAATAACCAAGAGTTCCAATGTCATCATCGTCGGGCATCAAGAGATGGATGCCGATTGTGTCGGATCAGCTTTATGTATGGCCAGCATCGCTCAAAGTTATGGCAAAGATGTCGCCATCATCGGTAAGACTGGTGGTATTGAAGCTATGATACAAGATGTCTTAAATCATTATCGTGATGAGATTGAACAAAACTATGATTTTGTGACAGAGAATGAAGCGATTAATCGCTTAGTTGATGATACTTTGGTCATCATGGTCGATCATCATAGAGCTAGTCAATCTAATGGATCCAACTTATTAAAGAGTGCTAAAAGAGTTATTATCATTGACCACCATCGACGCAATGCCGATTTAGATACCAGTCCTTTACTTGTCTATATCGAGGCAAGTTCAAGTTCTACATGTGAATTGACAGTTGAATTCTTGCCATATCTCATGCGTAAGAGTTTGATTAGTCCTAATATTGCCAATATCATGTATCTAGGTCTAGTTATTGATACTAACCACTTTAGAGTGCGCACAGGAGCTCGTACCTTTGATGTCGCTAGAACTTTAAGACAATATGGTGCTGATCCTGTTGTGTGTGAAGAATTATCTCTAGAACCTTTTGAGATGGTTAAAAAGCGTAGTCGATTGATAGACAATGCGGAAAAATATCTCGACCGCTTTGTCATTTCAGCTATGGACGATGGTATATATCCACGTTCTATCATCTCTCAAGCCTGTGACCAGATGTTACAGATGAAGGGTGTAGATGCCATCTTTGTCATCACTAATATAGCTAAGGACGAAGTGGCTATCTCAGCTCGCTCTAAGAATAATTTCAATGTGCAAATCATCATGGAGAAGATGCATGGTGGAGGTCATATGACAGCTGCAGGTTTGCAAAGAAAAGATGAAAAAGTTGAAGATCTTAAAAAAGAACTTATGAATATACTGAAAGATTATATCGAAAAGGAGCATGACGATGAAAGTAATATTGTTGACTGATGTTAAGAAAGTGGGAAAGAAGGGAGAAGTTGTCGAAGTATCTGATGGATATGCAAGAAATTTCCTCTTTGCCCGTAAATTAGCCGTCGTTGCCAGTGATACTGGTGTCAAAGTATTGAATGAACAGAAGAAAGAAGAAGAAAAGAGGCATCAAGAGTTAAAGAAAGAAGCCTTAAGCCTAAAAGAAGCTCTTGAGAAGGAAGAATTTGTCTTTAAGGTAAATTCTAAAAATGGTAAAGTATTTAATTCTGTTTCAACTAAGCATCTACAAGAAGCTTTAAAAGAAAAGGGTTATACGATTGATAAACGTAAGATTATCGACAATCAACCAATTACTAGCCTAGGTTATAGTCATATTAAAGTTGAACTATACAAGGATGTCATTGCGACAATAAAAGTTAAATTAGTAGAAGAATAGGGAAGCAAATGACGCAGAAAATAATGCCTTTTAGCTTAGAAGCAGAGGAATCTCTTTTAGGTAATATCATGTTGTATGACGAAGCTATGCAAGAAAGTGAAGAAGCTGGATTAGTTGCCAGTGATTTTTACTTGGAGAAGCATCGTCAAATCTATACCGTGATGGACAGCATGTTTCAAAAGAAGGAAAAGATAGATACTGCTTCTTTATCAACCAAACTAAAAGACTTTGAAATATTTGATAAATTAGGTGGTTATGAATACATCATGCACCTAACTGCTTCTACTATCTCACGTGCAAATACAACTGACTACATTCGCATCATCAAGAATAAGTCTTTCGCCCGTAAGATTATCAATGCAGGCCAAAAGATTGCTGAAGAGGGTTATGATGGGAGTCTTGAAGTAGAAGACTTATTAGATAGTGCAGAAAAACAGATACTCGATGTCACTAGAAGTCGTACAGTATCGGATTTTAAAAAGGCTGGTGATATCTTTGCTGAAGCTGTAAATAAGATAGAGAAGATACAAGAACAGGGTTCTAATATCACTGGTGTCCGCTCTTTATTTTCAGACTTAGATAAGATGACAACTGGCTTTCAAAGAGGTGACTTAATTATCTTGGCAGCTCGTCCAAGTGTTGGTAAGACGGCCTTTGCCCTCAATATAGCTATGAATGCAGCTAGTGTATCTAGTGGGGCTGTCGCCATCTTTTCTCTAGAGATGCCATGCGAACAATTAGCTACGAGAATGTTGGCAATTAAATCCAAGGTTGAAATTCAAAAACTTAGAACAGGACGATTAAATGATAATGAGTGGAGCGTCATCAATGAAGGTGTCCAAGAGCTCAAAAGACAAAAGATTTTTATTGATGATACACCAGGTATTAAGATTTCTGATCTTTTTGCCAAGTGTCGTAAACTTAAAAATGATTATGGCCTATCCATGGTAGTCATCGACTATATCCAATTGATATTGCCTAGTGGTCGCAGCGAATCTCGTCAACAGGAAGTATCTGAGATATCTCGTCGTTTAAAAGCCTTGGCCAGAGAATTGGAAGTGCCAGTTATTGCCTTGTCTCAATTATCGCGTGCTGTTGAACAGCGTACAGATAAAAGACCGATGTTGTCAGACCTACGTGAATCGGGATCAATCGAACAAGATGCCGACTTGGTCATGTTTTTATATCGTGATGAATATTATAAAAAAGAAGAAGAGAAATCCAAGGAAAAGCGCGTGGAAGTCGAACTAACCTTGGCTAAGCACCGTAATGGTCCAACAGGTAAGATAATCCTAGCCTTTGAAAAAGAGATTAACCTCTTCTACAGTGCAGAAAATAGTCGAGGAGCTGAGGCATGAAGAAGGTCATAACGATAGCTGTCTGCTTGCTTGCAAGTATTTTGATTGTCTATGTTCCAGAATTATTGAATGGAGACG
>CALBGK010000012.1 GCA_937893115.1 uncultured Erysipelotrichaceae bacterium
TGTCTAAGACTCGTTTTAGAAGTTATCCTATCATTGATGAACAGGATAGAGTTGTAGGTACGATATCTCGTTATCACTTATTAAATTATCAAAAGAAACAATTCATTCTCGTCGACCACAATGAGATCAAGCAGACCATCGATGATATTGAAGATGGCGAAGTAATTGAGATAGTTGACCATCACCGTCTAGGTGGTATAGAGACTATCAATCCTATCACCATCACAACGATGATAGTAGGTGCGACATGTACTATCATCGCCATTAAATATTTTGAATCTAAAGTAGAATTATCTAAAGAGATGGCAGGTCTACTACTTGGAGGTATCATCGCTGATACCTTAAATTTCAAGTCGCCAACGACTACTGATTTAGATATAAAAATAGCTAATAAGCTAGAAAAGATAGCTGAGGTTTCCATCGAAGAGTTACATGAAGGTCTAGTTAATTCTGCTGGTTCTATCTTAAATAAGAAGACTATCGATGTCGTATACAGCGACTTTAAGGAATTTACTATCGGTCGCTACAAGGTTGGCTTAAGTCAGACTCCATGTAGGACCGAAGAAGAATTTAAAAAGATTAAACCAGTCGTCTTAGAATATATAGAAAAAGAATGTGTCAGTCAGAATTTTGATGTGATGATGGTTATCTTCACTAATCCTAATGCCAGCGGTTCTTATATCTTAGTGGCTGGCAAGAAAAAGAATGCGATCATCGATGGCTTTAAGGATTTGATGACTGATGAGTATGCACCAAATGTCATCTCTCGTAAGAAACAAGTTCTACCTAAAGTAATTAAGATATTAGAGAAGTAATATGAAAACTTTATATACAAATGCCCATCTTTATCTTGATGGCAATAGAGCCTATGAAAAGGGTGCCCTCTTAGTTGAAGATGGCCGCATCGTCCAAACTTATTATCAAGTACCTAAGTCTATCGATAATGATATCAGTGTCATCGATGTGGAAGGAGACAATATCTTACCTTCTATCTTTACCTATGTCGATATTGATGAATATGATGTCGATGAAGATTTTTCTAAGTCTTTAGCGCTTGAAGGCATAGCTTACTTTGTAGCTTCATTAACTGTTGATGATGGAAAGGCCGTTGATAAGCTCATTAACTTTGATCCTGATCGCTATCGCTACAGTAAGTGCTTTGGTTTACATATCATCTTTAAAAGAAGCGATATACCTGATGAAGTCTGCGCCTGGATTACTACTTCACCTAATATTTTATCTTTTAGCTTTGAAGCTGATATCGACCAAAAGGTCATCGATATCTTTAAGGCAGCTAATCGCCGTGTTCTCATCACTAATAGCGATAAGGGACGCTTCAGTTTAAATTTTGATGGTTGTTGGGGAATATATGATAAACCATTTACCCTCAATCCTTATAAACCTAATGTCTATACTACTTGTCTATTAAAGGATAATAAGTATATCAGTTTTGATGATAGTGCTTATCCTGACAGTTTAAAGTTGCTCTTTAAGATACATGATATGCGCTATCTATTAGCTAAGGGTAAGCTTAAAAATTATATTGACTTAGGCTTAGACTTAATTGATATTTCTAATATCATGGCGATGAATTACTATCGCTTCTATGGCATAGGCAAACGCTATGGTGGGCTATTGCCTGGTAAAGAAGCTAGTTTTATCGTCGTCAATAAGGAAAATGAAATAATTGCGAGCTTTATCAAAGGAGACTTAGTCAGATGATTTATTTTACACGTTTAGTTATCTACTTTATCTGTTTTGCGATTAGTCTATATGCCTTAAATGCCTTAGACTACAGTCGTTTTATCAAGAAAAATTCAGTGATGAAGGCCCAAGTTTTATATATCATCATCGCCATGGCCCTAGCCTTTTTGATGGGTCAATTTATCATGGGCATCATGTATGGTTTTAGGGATGTTCAATCTCTGATATAGTTCGTGC
>CALBGK010000013.1 GCA_937893115.1 uncultured Erysipelotrichaceae bacterium
TAAGGCCCTTATCAATAAGGGTGAAAAAGAAGCTTGTCTAGTTTCCTTTGGCTATGGGCAAAGTCAAGGAGTAGCTCATAAGAGTAAGTCATTAAAAGATATTTCTAATTATCAAGATGGTATGCCTGAATGGTATTTAAAAGGTCTTGAATGTGCCTTATTAGCACCTACTGCCATCAATCAACAGAAATTCTATTTTGAATTAGATGGTGATGAAGTAAAACTTAAAAAGGGCAAGGGCTTTTATACTGGACTTGATTTAGGGATTGTTAAGTATCACTTTGAAATAGGTGCTAAGCGCAAGATATAAAAATAGGACCGTGAGGTCCTATTTGTTGTAGATTTCTTTGATGATGGAAATACATTTATCAATGCCTAACTTTGAACTATTGAGACAGATGTCATAGTTATGGGCATCACCCCATTTGAAACTAGTATATTGTTCATAGTAGGCTATTCTTTTCTTATCTTTGTCCTTAACTCTCTCTAAAGGTTTGACATCGCTTTCACCATAAACCTTAACGATACGATCAGCGCGACTTTCGATATCGGCATAGATGAAGACTTTTAAGACATCCTCTCTATCCTGTAAGAGATAGTCAGCACATCTACCGACGATAACACATGGTTCTTCACTAGCTTTGAGGATTAGGTTACACTGCAAAGCCCAAATGTTGTCCTCGTTGCTTGGAGTATACATCGGTGTAGAGAAGATGCGATCGAGGAAAGTTTTGTTTCCTTCACCGTTTTCTTCGATGTACTTAGGGTCATAGCCACTTTCAGAAGCGATCTTTTCGATAATTTCCTTATCGTAACACTTAATATTTAAATCGTTAGCTAAAGCCTTACCTATGCTTCGACCACCACTACCAAATTCTCTAGAAATTGCGATTACTTTGTAAGCCATATTCACTCCTTCTTTTCATTTTTCTTTTGCATAGCATCTTTGTGGTTTAATATCACAGGAATGACAATTGGGTTGCGATTAGTTCTTTCATATAAGAATGGTTCCAAAGTATTTCTAATACAATTCTTTATGTCACCAAAAGTAACTTTTTGTTTCATTGACTGTTTTAAAGCGTCATAGACTAATGATTCAGATTCTTTCATTAAGGTCTGATTCTCTTTAATAAAGACAAATCCACGAGAGACGATACTTGGTTTGCATAATATCGTATTAGTTCTGGAATCAATACATACTACTACGGCAACCATACCATTATCAGCTAATATTTTGCGGTCCTTGATAACTGATGTCGATAGGCCAGATATATCATTGCCATCAACATAAATAGAATCAGTTTGGATACGCGTTTTAGCTCGTGACACCACACCATTTTTCAATATGAGTGCATCACCATTCGAACAGATGAAACAATTCTCACGAGGAATACCGGTTTCTACAGCTGTATCAGCATGGAACTTCAACATCTTATACTCACCGTGCATAGGCATAAAATATTTAGGCTTAACTAGCTGTATCATCAACTTCTGTTCCTCTTTAGAAGCATGTCCTGTCGTGTGAAGTGAACTTAATGGAGTATTGACTAAGACTTTAGCACCTACTCTAACTAACTGGTTGATGATACCAGATACGGATATCGCATTACCAGGAATAGGATTAGAGGAGAATACAACTGTATCACCAGGAATAATCTTGACATATTTATGGGTACCATTAGCTATGCGACTTAAGGCAGCTAATGCTTCACCTTGTGAGCCAGTACATACGATACATAGTTCTTCAGCTTTTAAGGTATTGATTAATTCTGGCGAGATGAATGTCTCAGGACCAACATCAATAGTCTTCATCTTTAAGCCTATTTCAACTACATTTTCCATGCTGCGACCAAATACGACAACTTTACGGCCACAATCTCTGGCTGACTTGATGATTTGAGCTAAGCGATGAACATTAGAAGCAAATGTTGATACGATCAATCTACCTTTAGTATTTTTAGTAATTTCTAAGATTGAATCAGCTACTTTCTTCTCTGAGATAGAGAAGCCTTCTACTTCTGAATTGGTTGAATCAGACATCAATAAAGTGACGCCAGTTGCTCCCATGTAAGCCATCTTTTGATAGTCAGAGTTTTGACCGATAGGAGTCAAATCGAATTTAAAGTCGCCAGTTTCAACTATTCTTCCATTAGGTGTATTTATCAAGATACCTAATGAATCAGGAATGGAATGAACTGTGTTGAAAAAGCCAATTGTGAAATGTTTCGTATTAATGGAACTGTCACCATTGATCTCAATAATCTTAGTCTTTGATAATCTCTTTCTCTCTTGCAGCTTCTTTTCTATTAACGCCTTGGCAAAACGTGGAGCATAAATCTTATCGATACTGCAGACAAGTAAGAGAAATGGGATGCCACCAATATGGTCTTCATGGCCGTGGGTGATAATCAAAGCCTTAATCTTTTCTTTATTCTTAATCAGATGACTATAATCAGGTATGACATAGTCGACACCTAATAAGTCATCATCAGGGAATTTGACGCCTGCATCGACAATGATGATTTCATCATCGTGTTCGAAACAATACATATTTTTACCGATTTCGCCAAGTCCACCTAAAGCATAGACAAGAGTATCGGTTTTACTATTAAAATCTTTATCATAAAAAACACTAGTCGTAGATTTACGACGAGGTTTACTACTAACTTCTTTTCTTGACATTATTTCTCCTTTCTTTATAAGAATCGACGTTTGATGGATGATGTTTTACCAATTAAATTCAATTAATTTTAAAATATTTTGCAAAATTATTCAATGCATATCGCGTCAGGATCTTCATAAAAAGGATTGTCCTTATTGATGTGATCATAGTAGAGGGTACCACTAAAATGGTCCATCTCATGTTGGAGGACAATAGCAAGATATCCTTTAGCTTTGATAATAATCTCTTTATCTTCAAAAAGGTCATAAGCCTTTATCTTGATGCGGGCATGACGATAGACATAACCT
>CALBGK010000014.1 GCA_937893115.1 uncultured Erysipelotrichaceae bacterium
GAGTGGACTATAGTCAAGTAAGTATTAGTCTAGATGCTGAAGGTGAAACAAATCCCTTTTATGCGGATGGAATTGTTTACTACAGAAAGGTGGCCAATAACGGCTATAGTGGGGATTTGGAAATTGCCCTTATTCATGAATGGTTTAGAACAGAGATTTTTACTAAAAATATTGACCACTAAAAATGCATATATTAAAATATATAGCGTGCTATGTATTAGCATGACATCTAATATAACGAAAGAATAATTATTATGAAAGAAAAACGACTTGGCATTATGATTAAGATAATTCATTGGCACATCGATCAAGCCTTCAATGAGTTTCTTAAAAAGGATAATCTGACCATCTCACAGGCTCGGGTCATCCATTATTTGTGCAAACATAAAGATAAAGAGGTTGTACAAAGAGATATTGAGAAATTTTTTCGTGTATCTAATCCTACTGTTTCAGGAATTTTAAATCGCCTGGAGGAGAAGGGCTTTGTAGTTAGGACGACATCAGAAAATGATAAGCGCATCAAGGTTGTCATTTTAACTGAGAAAGCTTTAGAATTAGACGATTATTTACGTAATAGTCTTAATAATTACGAAGAGGAGATGATGGCTTGTTTAAGTCAAGAGGAGAAAAATAATCTATTAGATTCAATGGACAAGATAATTAATGCGATGATGAATAGCAAGGAGTGATGATTATGATAAAAACACTAGCTTCCCAGATCAAACAATACAAGAAAGCTTCTATACTAGCACCTATATTTGTCTGTATAGAAGTTTTTCTGGAAATATTGATTCCCTTTTTAATGGCTAGAATTATTGACTTAGGAGTCGAAAGAAGCGACATGTCTGCTGTTTTAGGATATGGTATATTAATGCTCATCTGTAGTTTTGTGAGTCTATATGCCGGTTTTAAAAGTGGCAAGTATTCTGCCTATGCATCAAGCGGCTTTGCAGCTAATTTGCGTTTAGCCATGTTTAAGAATATTCAGAATTATTCTTTTGAAAATATTGATAAGTATTCGACAGCTGGATTGGTTACCAGAATGACTACTGATGTAACTAATGTTCAGAATGCTTATCAGATGATTATTAGAATTTGTTTCCGAGCCCCATTCATGTTGATTAGCGCCATGTTTATGGCTTTTACTATCAATAGCGAATTAGCGATGATATTCTTAGTTGCTGTAATATTTTTGGCAATTATCTTATTTTCTATCGTCTATGTATCGTTCAAGATATTTGATGTTGCCTTCCAGAAATATGATGACCTAAATGCCAGTGTGCAAGAGAATGTAACCGGCATCAGAACTGTTAAAGCCTATGTGCGTGAGAAGTTTGAAACTGAGAAGTTCAAGAAAGCTTCTAATGAAATCTACAAGATATTCTGTAAGGCAGAAAAGAATTTATTATACAATTCACCAGCTATGCAATTTACGATGTATAGTTGTTTGATACTATTAAGCTGGTTAGGAGCTAAGATGATAGTT
>CALBGK010000015.1 GCA_937893115.1 uncultured Erysipelotrichaceae bacterium
GGAGGTGTAATAAGTGAATCTAGTTTTAGGAGCATTGCCATATTTTGCAGTCGCTTTTGTGATTTCACTTTTATTTACACCGATAGCTAAAAGAATAGGCTTCGCTTTAAATATTTATGCCCAAGAGAATAATCGTACTGTCCATCATGGGCGCATAGTTCGCATGGGTGGCCTATCAATCTTTTTAGCTTTTATTGTTACCATGGCCATCTTTGTGAAGGCTGATAAGACTATCAATGCGATAATGGTGGGAGCTTTAATCATCTTCATCGGCGGTTTGATCGATGATATCTTTGATTTAAAACCTATCATTAAATTATTATTTCAAATAGCAGCAGCCTTTTATGTCATCGTCTTTGGCGACTTATCCTTGGATGTCATCACCTTAGAATTTTTAAGTATTGATATCAGTCCTATTTCTTTTTTAGTATCTTTGATATGGATTGTCGGTGTAGCCAATGCGATCAATCTCATCGATGGATTAGACGGCTTGTCTAGTGGTATATCTTTTATCGTCTTATCGGTCATCGGTCTCATTGGTTTTTTTATGGGACGTCGCGATATCTGTGTCATCGCTTTAATTATGACAGGAGGAATTGCCGGCTTTTTACCGTATAACTTCCATCCAGCCTCTATCTTTGTTGGGGATTGTGGTGCCTTGTTTATGGGCTATATCATCGCTTGTCTATCCTTACTAGGTTTTAAGACATCGACTTTTATTACTCTAGGCTTTCCTATCATCATCTTATTTGTGCCACTTTCTGATACCTGCCTTGCCATCATCAGAAGAAAACTTAAGGGGCAAAAGATATCAGAAGCTGACCGTTTACATTTACATCACATCCTCATGTATAAGGTGGGTCTATCACATCGCAATACCGTTCTATTACTATATCTTGTAACTAGTCTATTTGGACTTTGTGCCATCATCACTTATTTCCATGAGGGCATAGGTATGATATTCTTGGTTATACTTTGTCTACTGGCTTGGATGTTTATTGAACTCACTGGCATGATCAATCCTAATTTTCATCCGATAATAGGCTTTCTAAGAAGGACCATAGGTCATCCAATCAAAAGGGATGATGCCTTCTTTGAAGCTAATAAGATACATCATGATAAGCAGTGACTGCTAAAAGAGTGAAAGAATTGTGTTATTTATCACACAATTCTTTTTTTTAAAAATTATGAGTGTTAGAATGTTTCATAAAGGAGTTTTTATGAAGAAATTATTGAGATATTTAAAACCGTTTTGGTGGATAATAATCCTGGTAATTGCCTTAACTTATGGTCAGGTACAAACAGAGTTGGCCTTGCCGGATTATATGAGTGATATCGTAACTAATGGCATTCAATATGGCGGCATTAATGATACGACACCACTAGTATTAAAAGCTGATACGATGAATAAATATCTTCTTTTTATTGATGAAGATTTAAGAGAAGACGTATTAGCCAATTACACTTTAATCAATAAAGATCAAGAAGTTACCGTTGAAAACCAATTGATCAAATTTAATGAAGATGTCTATGTCTTAAATGAGGAACATGAAGACATCTCAGAATTGATGGTTGAACCCATCGTCTATACAAATGTGCTCGATAGCTTAGAAAATAGTGCTGAGATCTATGCAGCTATGAGTGCCGATCCTTCTTATATTGATGAAGTTAAAGTGATGCTAGAGGAAAGGACAGCTAGTTATAGTGAGAATTTGTCCAGTGGCGCTTTAATGATATTAAAAGAAGAATATAGCAGTGTAGGTGTCAATACCGAAGTATTGCAGACTAATTATATTCTCTATACCGGTTTAGAGATGTTAGGCATATCTCTGCTCGGTGTCGTTTGTCAGATTGCCTCGACTTATTTGGCAACTATGGTGGCTTGTAAGGTAGCTAAGAACTTGCGTCATGATGTCTTTAGTAAGGTTGAATCCTTCTCGAGTACGGAATTTTCGAAGTTTTCATCTTCTTCTTTAATCACCCGTACGACTAATGATATTCAACAAGTCCAGATGTTAGTGCAGATGTTGCTAAGAATTGTCCTCATCGCCCCAATGATGGGTATAGTTTCTATTACAAAAGTATTTAGATACCAAGACATGTTATGGCTACTATTGGTCGCAATTGCGGTCATCAGTTTAGTGATGCTCATAACATTATTTATCGCTATGCCACGCTTTAAGAAGATACAAAGCTTAGTCGATAAATTAAATAATGTCATGCGTGAATTCTTAGATGGTATCTTAGTCATCCGTGCTTTTAATTCCGAAAAACACGAAGAAGAACGCTTTGATGATGCCAATAAGAATCTGAGCAAGATCAATCTATTTGTTTCAAGAACGATGTCTATCATGATGCCTTTTATGATGTTCATGATGAATATCTTAACTGTTTTCGTTATTTGGTTCAGTTCGCAATTGATCGATATCAATGTAATGAGCGTTGGTGAAATGATGGCCTTCATCCAATATGCGATGAATGTCTTGATGTCTTTCATGATTGTAGCGATGATATGGATAATGATTCCAAGATCTTTGGTCAGTGCTCATCGTATATTTGAAGTATTAGATTGCGAAAATAGTATTAATGATAAGGAAAAGACAGAAAGTCTACCTGCTATTCCTGGTTCTTTAGTCTTTGATAAAGTATCCTTTAAATATCCACATGCTGAAGAAGATGTCTTGACGGATATTTCTTTTGAAGCTAAGCCAGGTGAGACAGTGGCCTTTATCGGTTCAACCGGTAGTGGTAAGTCAACATTAATTAAACTTATACCACGACTCTTTGATGTCTCAGAGGGCTCGATTAAGTATAAAGGCATCGATATCCGTGATTTGAAACAAGAAGAACTCAGAGACAATATCGGTTATGTCCCACAAAAGTCAACCTTATTTACAGGTACGATCAAATCTAATATCGAATTTGGCCGTGAGGTTGATGAAGAACGTCTAAATGAAGCCATCGATGTATCACAATCACGCAATATCATCGAAGAGAAGGAAGAGGGAATCTTGAGCCCTATCGTTCAAGGCGGTACTAATGTCTCAGGTGGTCAGAAACAACGTCTATCTATCGCTAGAGCCTTGGCTAAGGACGCTGGAATATATATCTTTGATGACTCTTTCTCAGCACTGGACTTTGAGACTGATAAGAAGTTAAGAGCGGCCTTAGATAAGATGATTGCCAAGACTAGCGCGATAGTTCTCATTGTCGCTCAACGTATTTCGACTATTAAAAATGCCGATAAGATTGTCGTTTTATCCGAAGGAAAGGTAGTCGGCATGGGTAAACATGAAGAATTGATCAAAAATTGCGCGGTTTATCAAGAAATTGCCAAATCACAATTAAGCGAGGAGGAATTAGCTAATGTCTAGAGGAAATAATAATATGCCTTCGGCGAAAGCTAAAAACTTCAAGAAGACCATTGGTGATCTCGCCAATTATCTTAGACCATACTACTTTAAAATAATCTTTGTCCTGATCATTACCGTTATCGGTACTATCTTGACTATCATTGGACCAAAGATTTCTGGTCAAGCTACTACTCTATTATTTGAAGGTATTGTATCTAAGAGCCAAGGTGGTGCAGGTATAGACTTTGCGGGCATCTTTAATATCTTAGCAACTCTACTTGTAATATATCTTGTCAGTGCTCTCATATCTTATTTCTCTAACTGGGTGTTATCTGGTATTTCTACCGATATCTCATATAACTTGCGAAGAGAAATTGCCGAAAAGATTAATCGTTTGCCTTTGAAGTATTTTGACCGTCAGACCCATGGTGAAGTATTATCCAGAGTTACTAATGATGTCGACAATATCTCTCAAAATCTCAACTCGACTATCCAACAGATTTTATCAAGCATTGTAACGGTCATTGGTGTTCTCATCATGATGTTTTCTATCTCTTGGAGGCTCACCATCATCGGGCTACTCGTCATTCCTGCTTCTGGTTTCTGTGCCGCCTTCATTGTCAAGAAGTCGCAAAAGTACTTCTACCAG
>CALBGK010000016.1 GCA_937893115.1 uncultured Erysipelotrichaceae bacterium
TAACTTCATCAGAGACCACCGGTTCCTTCTTATTTTCTTCTTCTTTACGTTTACGGATAACAGTGTTCATTATTTTAACGGCACAGAAAACAGAAAAAGCTATAACTAAGAAATTGATGACAGTCTGAATAAAATTACCATAGTTCCAGGTTATATTTCCACCTGAATATGGATTTAAAACAATAGATAAATCAGAAAATGATATATTACCTGTCAAATTAGCAAATAGAGGCATAATAATATCGTTAACTAACGAATTAACTACGGCAGTAAAAGAATTACCTACGATAACACCAATCGCGAGATCAAATACATTTCCACGCAACGCAAAATCTTTAAATTCTTTTAGAAAATTCTTCATGTATACGTCCTTTAAATATATTTCTCAATAAATTCCATCAAGTCATCAAAGTAGTCGTCTTCATAACAAGCATAGGCATGACCACTAGAACTTATAGGATAAATAGCTTTCTTGCCATGATTAGCATAATATAATTCACTGGCATTATCATATAAAACTACTTCATCATCTTTAGCGTGGACAAAACAAATAGGAATATCATTGCGTTTTAAAGCTTCGCTAGCTTTGACATCCTCAAAACTAAAACCTAGTCTATTTTTAATCATTCTTTCTAGATAATGTAAAACTAAATTCTTAAAGCGTACCTGATGCTTAGATAAACTATAAGATAATTGAGCTTCTAATGAGGCATAGCCGGAATCTTCAACCGCAAAACATACCGCATTATCAAGCTTAGTTCCTAGCGCCAGCATCACACTAACTGCTCCCATTGATACGCCATATAGGCCTATCTTAGCGCTAGCATCTAGCTCTTTAAGCGTATTTATCCATTGGATTAAATCGAGATGTTCCTTAAAGCCAAAGGTCGTATATTCACCTTCAGACTTACCATAAGCTCGTTGGTCAAACATGAGGATATTAAAGCCTCTTTTAGCGAATTCATAGGCTTGCTTGAGAAGAATGTAACGATCGGAAGAAAAGCCGTGTACTAATATCATATAGCGATGTTCATCATTGATATGAAGTAAGGTAGCATCTAATTTATATCCATCATAACTTTCAATCTGTAAATTAGTCTTTGCAACCTTGGTATACCAATCAACTTGCTCATCAATCTGTTCTAGATACTTATTTTTAATTTCTTCATTAGGCAAAAAGTCGACAATATCTTTATCAAGATAAGTCTTATCAACCACAAACATCTCATTAAAAAGCTCATTAGCTAATAGACTAAGTGAGGCATGGGCGCCAACAGCGCCTATGCCAACTATCGATAATAATCTCTTGGTTGATTTTTTCATACTACTTGAGCTCCTTTAATTTAGCTAAAACGACATCTAATGAATTTTTATTATTCTCTAATTTATTTTTTTCTTCTTCCACCTTACTTGCAGGAGCCTTGGCTAAGAAAGAATCATTAGATAACATCGATTCTCCTCTTTTAATCTCTTTTTGGTAGAATTCCAATTGTTTTTCTAGCTTAGCTATCTCTTTTTCCTTATCAACGATTTCATTTAATTCAAAGATTATCTTGCCATTGCTGATAGGTCTGACTAGTGTTTCACCTTCTATGCCATCCACTGCAACAAGTTTACACATCTTATACAAAATGGCTTTTAAAGAATCATTGATATCCATATTAGCTTCAATAGCTAATTTTAATTCCTTAGATGGTTTTAAATCATTTTCACTTCTAATCTCTCTAGTGATTAAAATGATTTCATTTAATACATCAATAGAATTAGCTTTACTTTCATCAACACCTTCATAAGCCTTTGGCCAATCAGCGATGGTGATTGAATGCTCTGTATCATAAATCTGTTGGTAGATTTCTTCTGTCACAAATGGAATAAATGGATGTAAGAGAATCAGAGTTTTTTCTAAGACGTAAAGTAAGACAGATAGAGTATGATTCTTGGCTTCTA
>CALBGK010000017.1 GCA_937893115.1 uncultured Erysipelotrichaceae bacterium
TATAATTATTACACTAAATTCTTTAAAGATATATAAATAAGGATATGGAATAACTTATTACAATTTCAAGTAAGATAGCTATGGTTTATGCTTATACGCCAATTCCCAAAGAAGGAAAGAAAAGCATTCAATTATTTAATCAAGCAATCGATATTCTCAAACATAACAATATAGAACCTCTCGATTCTGAGCTAGTTTCTTTCTCAAAATTTACTATTAGAAGTGGATGGTGAGAAAATATTGATGACACTAAAATATCTACCATTTTAAATAAATATTATTAGTTACAATGCTATGAAATAAATTATCTGATGTTGTAGCAAAGTACTTCTTTATTAGTCAAAATATCGAAGTCTAAAGACTTAAATATTACTTCGTTATCTGCGTTACTATGTGCAATTAAACTATAAAATTCTTCTTTTTCAATATAATTCAAAACCCCTTTTGCAATCATTTCTTCTACCCCTAATTTGCAAAAAGCTGGCCCTACATAAAATCACCTAGTTCCGCTACATCCATGCAATTATAAGTAGAGAAATGCTTTACGATGCTACACATAGTGATTGTTCGATAGCCACGCTCGTAAAAAGCAGGTATAAAATTTAAATCTACATGTTACGCCATAAGTTTTCTACTGGTTTAAGAACAGTTCAAGAACTTATTGGACATAAAAATAGCAGTATGACAGTATCGTATACTTGTTCTAATGACGATCTAAACGCAATGTGATAAATATGAAAAAAATAATCGATTGGTAACCATTTTTGTGGCTAAAATTCATAATCGCCCCATTTAATCAATAAATCTATGATATAGATTATAAATATGCCCAACAAGTGTTTTTATATAAATACAGGAGCTGTTAGCTCCTGTATATTTATTGTTCGATATTAAGCAAAGATAGACTTAAATCATTAATGAGATAAATATTATTGAGGATATTTTCATATTCGGTACTAAAGTTATCACCAGTAAGCTTGATGGCATATCTTCCTTCCTCATTTTTTAAAATACCTTTACCATCTCTATATAAGCGAAGATAATCTACACCTTCCTTACTTCTTAAAACGATAAAATCTTCACCTGTTATCTCATCTTCGTCTATTATTTCTACATCACACTTAGCTATAGTTTCAATACTTTTGGCGATGGATGATGCATATCCTTCCATAGTTTCCCTAAATTCAGTATATTCAGTATATTTGTCAGCATAATCAGGAAATTCTTTGGCGAATTCAGAAGATTCTAGAACTTCAACTTTTGTTAATCCCAAATTATCCATGTATGGTAAATCTTCCTTTGCAGGATTAATGAGTATATCGCTACGATCAACATCACTAAAGTATGCCATCATATTATTAGAACTACAGGCACTAAAGATGAATAGTGCCATAGTGGATATTAATAAAATAGATATTATCTTTTTCATATTATATCTCCTTTATTCATAAAGTCTTTGTGCCTATCACAATAATTAAATAATAGTATTATGGTAATAGGTAATGCTTGATTTTATAGTTGGAAGGTATACAGCAAAAAGACTATTATTATCATAAAGTCCATATAGCTACCAACTATGATAAAATGCCATTTCTATACCTGTGATTATTATTATTAATTATTAACATATATTATGTCCTCTTACTTATATCCTAATTGTATAGTATGAATTATTCTTTATGCAAATTTATATGAAAATATCTTGCCATAAACTTATATTCGTTGAGATAATTTAACGATTATTTAAGTGGAGAAATATATATGCAATTTAAAAAGACCTTTAAAGTTAAATAGATTCTTTAAAGGTCTTGTAAGTAATTTTTCACTAATAAATAAGTTTAACGATAATCAAATGCTAGACGAGGGTCACCATTTTCTAAATAGATGATGCCTCGATAAATAAAGCCATTTTTCTTTAACGCTCTTTGCATAGAAAGATTATCGACATGTGTGTCGATGCGAAGATATGGGCATAAAGTTTTGGCATAGTCAAATATCTCTTTAACGAAATTGTGTCCCTTATAGTCATTGTGGACAGCCACGCGATGAATAGCTAAATATCTTTCATCACTAAACCACTCACCTTCGATGTGATTGTAGGTCTTTTCATAATCGACAATTGCAAATAAACCAATGATTCTATCATCATCCTTTAAGACATATAATCTATTTAAACTTATATCTTCTAATAATGTATCGGAGTTTGGATAACCATCTTGCCATTGGTTAACACCCTTAGACCTTAAATATACCTTGGCTTGATCAATGATTTCTACTAGCGCAAGAATATCATCTTTTTTAGCTAATTCAATCATGATAAAATCTCTTTCTTTTTAATCGATGGATGAGAAGCTAAGATTTTCTTTACGCCATGAGGATAACTAAAGGCAATCTCTAAAATGCCATCCTTTTCAGACAAGACAACGCCTTCCTTAAAGACGGTATGAATGACAATATCACCCTTTTTATAGCTTGTTTTGGACTTGGTCTGAGTATAGGTCTTGTGCTCTTTTAGCTCATCAAAGATAGAGATGTGTTTTTTATCTTCTTCATTTAGATGACGAATACAATCTTCGTCGATCTCACTTACAAAGCGAGAACTACACTTACTAGTTTGGGTGACAAATGAATAGGCTGTATTATCAGTCAAATAGAGTTTCTCTTGTATAAGCGACATAGGCGAGCCTGCGCTCTTCTTCTAAGCCCTTTAAGCCTTCTTCTAAAGATATGCGGCTAGGGAAGATATTCTCAGATAAACCGATGACAAAGACCACTTCAAATTCAAGACCTTTAGCGCTATGAATAGTCAATAAGTTAACTGAATCAGAGCTCTTCTCACTATTTTTTTCCGTATATAAAGCGATATTCTGTAGATAGTCTTCAAGCTTTGAATCAGGGAAAGTGATTTGATAGTTAATGATATCATCCATCAATGACTTGATATTTTCTAGACGCTCTGTCTCATTATCACTTTCCAACATCAAACGATAACCACTGTCATCTAGAACCTTTTGAAATAGTTTTTCAAGATTGCCAGGGTCTTCTTCTAATTGTCTCTTCCATCTTTCAACCATATCGACATAAGAGCCAAGAACCTCTTTATTCTTATTGTAGAGATCATTTTTGATGACATCATACATTGTCATATTCTCTTCACGAGCGATATTTAAAATATTGTCAATGGTCTTTTGACCTATGCCTCTTTTAGGCGTATTGATAGTTCTAATGAAAGCTAGGTCATCATTAGTTACTATCATTCTAAGATATGAGAGAATATCTTTGATTTCCGCTCTTTCATAGAAGCGTATGCCTCCATAGATGACATAAGGAATATGTTTTTCCATCAAGACTTTTTCAATATTTCTCGACAAGTAGTTAGAGCGATATAATACAGCAATATCTTTATAATTATAA
>CALBGK010000018.1 GCA_937893115.1 uncultured Erysipelotrichaceae bacterium
TAAAGAATCTAGCCATGTATCAAAACCACTTTTCTTATTTTGGTTTTCTTGAATTCTTTTTTGTTGCTTAGAAATGGTATCAAGAAGTCTTTTTAAGCTTTCGTTTTTGTTAGTGTTACTACTAGCATTATTATTGGCTTTTTGTTCCTTTTCTACTTCTTCATTTACCTTATTGATGATATTTGCCGCCCCGACAGTCTTAGAAAATGATTTCTTCTTATTTAAATTGTCTTGTTTTGCTAACATAGAAACTCCTTTAATAAAAAGACGTCCCTATTATAGAGACGCCATGATTTCTGCTATAGATGCATTGTATTGATTGATTACCGATGCTCTTTCTGCTTCGGCTTCAGCTTTTAATTGAGCTATCGCATTTTGAATGCTTTGGTTATAAGCTTGTTCTTGAAGATTGATATTATTAATTGCATTGCCAAACTTCGTATTCATCTCTAGTGTTTCCTGTCTACCAAGCCCACTATCTAATTGACCACGATTGGCAAGTGCTTCGCGCATACTAGCCTTAGTCTTGTATCTTTCTACTTCTGATTGATTTCTCAAAGCTTGATACTGTTCGGCAGCATCCTTTAATTGCTGCTCGTATTGTCCGATACTGTTTTGTAATCTTAGATTAATAGAATTCAAAGTAGCATTTCTGGCATCTTCCATACGACTTTTGTACTCATTAGCGATGTCGAGTTGGGGATTTGAGTATGAATAAGTACCATCGTTATTTGTAGGTGTACCACTTGGGCTAGGGTCGACAGGGCCTGGTTCGTTTACATTAGTTTTACGTTTATATCCTCCTAAATAATCTCTAGCTAGCATTTTTTACCACTCCTTTCGTTAGCATCTTGTAAAAGTTTAAAGTAAGGTGAAATAGATGATGCATTATTATTGATTTCTAGCTCTTTTACGAATTCCCATAATTGTGTTCCATAACCATTACCACCAAGATTATGATAAGCCATATAGATATCCTTGAATCTCTGGCGTTGTTCATGAGTAACACAATTCTGCAGTTTATATTCTTCGTACAAGCGTTCTAACATATACAAGAGAATAGCCCTAGTACCATCGGCATTAGCTTCTCTTTTTAATTGTTCTTCATCAAGTCTTTTATCATTAGACTTTTTTTGATTCTGTAAGTACCAGACAAGGTAGCCCATTATTGAAGTAGCAATGATTGGCAATAAGGTATAGTAGGTATCAATTAATATATCCATTGGTTTATACCTCAGCGATCTCCAATATCTTATTTGCGCAAGCTGTAACCTGTTCAAGCTTTTGTGTTAAACGATTAATAGTAGTCTCTGCTACGTTTTTATAATTTGAGTATTCTTCTTCAAGTTTTGCTTTATCGCTTTCTAGAGCTTTAATTTGAGCTGATAGAAGCTCGATTTCTTCTTTTAGTACTTCGATATCTTCTGTAGCTTCTGTAGGTTTATCGGTTTTTACATATTCCTTTAAATCATAGTTTCCTTTGCTTTCGAATATCTGGTCCTCAAATACTCTAATATATGGAATAGGATTTATTGCATACTTATTGAATTCGTATGAACTTGGCATCGCTGTGCCTTTAGGGCATTTCATTAAAACGAAATGAAGATGCACACCACCTGAATATCCTGTATTGCCTCTGGTACCTATTTCAACTCCCATCTTAACTACATCACCTTTGTTTTTAGGAGTTGCCGATAAATGCCAATAAGCTGAATAGTAAGTATATTTAGGGTCTAATTCATCGTGTCTCAATATGCATACAATAGGTCTTACCTTTTTACCAGATACTACCTCATCATAGTAATCGGCATACTCCACTACTCCATCAGCACAAGCTAAGATAGGTGTCTTTCCATTAGATGAGCATTTCATAAGCCATCCAATATCAATGGCCATGTGTCCACTATGGAATGTTTGACTATCCCAACCATCTTTACAAGGGAATTTGATGATAAAGTCCTTGTCTTCCTGGTCAGTGGCTTCTTTCTTTTTAATTAATGCTAAACCATTAAACATTTTTCTTTCTTTCCCATCACTTGGATTATTGACTATAGCTTTATTCACTATCATTTCACTAGAACCGCCACCGTCTAACTGAACTAATAAATCAAGAGTATATTTAGTCTTTATAAATTCTCTTAGTTTAAAGCCATTTAAACCTTTATTTTCGCTTGTTCTACCATCAACGACTATTAATATAGCCGTGCCATCTTTCGTTAGCCCTAGTGCCGTCTGTGGATTTGTAGTGTCTATTTTGCTTTCTGTTTCTATTGCACTTGATACAAGCTCAACATCTTGTCCATCTTTAATTAGGACACTAGCAACGCTAAATCCTGCATATACATTTGATTGATAATCCCATGACCTAAAATTGCCTAGTCTATAAGTGCCGTCTTTTAAGATAACTAAATCATAAAATCCCTCTTGGTCATGCGTATTGTTGTACAAGTCTCCCTGATTTCTTCCTAATACATAACCGATAGTAAAGTAAGAGCAATTTGTTATACAAGCAACGCTTCCCTCATCTGAGAAATATTCGCTTAATGGGTATAATTTATTAGCTTGTAATAATCTTAGATTAGATATTTTATCCTCATAGATATGAACATCTGTATTTGAATATCTGTATTTTGTGTAGCCCATAGT
>CALBGK010000019.1 GCA_937893115.1 uncultured Erysipelotrichaceae bacterium
TAGGGCCTTCTTTAAAACAGATGTTCCAGAAATATATTCCAGATGTAAATAGCGATGAACTAATAGAAGAATATCGCAAGCATAATGCCGAGATATTTGCCTCGGTCAATAAACCGATGGAAAATGTCGAATTGATGCTTAAGACTTTGAAAGATAATGGCTATCATGTGGGCGTGGTATCAACTAAGTTACACGATACTATCACTAAGAATTTAAAACTTTATAATTTAGATTCTTATGTTGATGACATCATTGGCAAAGAAGATGTTATCAATGATAAGCCAGACCCCGAAGGCATCAATAAAATGCTTAAGAAGAATCGTTGGCTTCGTGATGAATTGATCTATGTCGGCGATAGTTATACGGATATCGAGGCTGGCAAAAGGGCTGGTGCCTATACTATTGCCTACTATTTTAATCCGTTAAAGAAAGAACGTTTAGATAGCGCTAAAGCTAATGAATACATTTCAGATTTAAAAGATATACTAGATATCATCAATAAAGACATTCATTTCACTTACGATATGAAATAAACATAATGCCAGCAATTGCTGGCATTATGTTTTAGTGAGATCCTAAGCATAGCAGTACGATTCATTAATAGCACACATGATGACGGAATATATTATAGTGCCAGATTATCATCGTCTTAGCAAAATATCTGTCAATCTTTGATGTGATGAGTAGTATAGAGGAGAGATTATATCGAAAGTGACATCTGAATAAATAAGAATAAAAGAAAAACTCAGCCTAAGCTGAGTTATAAATCTAAATGGTGATCCCCTAGGGATTCGAACCCTAGACCCTCTGATTAAGAGTCAGATGCTCTACCAACTGAGCTAGGGGATCAGTGCTTAAATATATTAGCATATAATTAGCTAATGTGCAAGATGTTGAATAAAAAAATAAAAAAGAGTTTTTATAACTCTTTTAAATTTCAAATGGTGACTTGTACGGGATTCGAACCCGTGAATGCCGCCGTGAAAGGGCGGTGTGTTAAGCCGCTTCACCAACAAGCCAAATAAATGGCGCCTAAAACAGGGCTCGAACCTGTGACCTAACGGTTAACAGCCGTTTGCTCTGCCAACTGAGCTATTTAGGCGTTGCTAAATTATAATAGCACAAGAGGTTAATCATTGCAATAGATTTTTTGAAGAAAATTATTGAATTAGGTCATGCAATAAAGGTGACCTTAAACTAGGACCCGATGAAATATTATTTTGATTCATCAATGAAGTAACATGTATACTATCAGTTTTTTCTTCCCAGCTACTTATGTGTATTGTCGATCAATCGATTTTTATTATATGTAAGCGATTACTATTGTTTTAATAAATTGTGATTTTTACATTAAATAAGTATTGAAATCGATTACATTTTTATTTAGAATAAGTTTGGGTATAACCCATAGGAGAGGAAGAGAAATGAAAAAATTATTTTCTATCTTAGTTGCTACGTTGTTAGTAGTTGGACTTGTAGGATGTTCATCTGACAAACCAACAGAAACAACTGGTACTGAAACTGGTTCTACTGAAGGACTAAAAACTATTTATGTAATGGGTCCAACACCTGACCATGGTTGGACAGCTCAAGCTGGTTCTTACGCTGAAGCACGTGTTAACGAAATTGTTGCTGAAGGTAAATACAATGCACAATACATTCCTGCTTCTTCTGGTGAAGAACAAGTTGACCAAGTACAGACTATCATCGCTAACGGTGATGCTGCTGGTGTAGTTATGATGGCTCTTGATGATACAGCTCAAGCTGGCCAAGAAGCATTATATGCTGCAGGTATTCCATTTATCTCATTCGACAGAATTATTGAAGCTACAGAACAATATGCAATCCTTAACTACTCTGGTGACAACTGGGCAGTAGGTTCTGGTATCGCTTATTGGCTGCTTGAAAATGGTTTACAACCTGGTGATACTCTAGTTACTCTTTGGGGTGACAACGGTACAGTATGTACACGTCGTCAGGAAGGATTCGAAGGATACTTATTAGGTACTGATACTTATTATGATGCTCACACAGGAGAAACTCATCAGATTGAAACTCCTTGGACTGAAGAACAAGTAAGCGAACTAGTATCTAAGTATTCTACAGTAGTTGATCCTAACTGGTCTGCTGATGGAGCATTCACATACTTGGAAGCTCAAATCGATGCAATCGTAGCTGATGCTACTGCTGGTTCTGGCAGATTATATGTATTCTCAATGGATGATGAAATGACATTTGGTTTCTTGAACCTACTTGAAGGAAATACTGTTGGTGATGAAACTAAAGCTAGCTTAGAAGCTCTTGATGTATATGTTTCTGCAATCGGTGGTATGGCTGAATTATACGCTGTAATCGATGGAACAAGTACTCAAGCTCCAATTGCTGAACAATATTTCGATGGTTTAATGTCAATGAATTTCAATCCTAATATGATGGTTAACGCAATTAACTACATGATTGATTACTTAGAAGGAAATTGGGAATTCGAACAGGGCGAAGGAACTTATTCTGATACTTGGGTTGTTGATGCAAACAACGTATCTGAGTACGAAGGTTTCGCTGGTCACTAAACTATAAAATAACTCATTTAGTGGACACGGTTTGATTGCCGTGTCCACTTTTTAAAAAGGAGATATGAGTATGAA
>CALBGK010000020.1 GCA_937893115.1 uncultured Erysipelotrichaceae bacterium
CTTTACATCAAAGGCTTGGCATAGTTCTTGAAGAGAATAGATTTCTCTATCTTCGCTAGGAGACCAGCCAAGTAGAGCGATGTAGTTTAAAATAGCTTGTGGTAAATATCCTTTAGCGACCAAATCTTGGAAAGAAGCATCACCATTACGTTTAGATAGTTTACTATGCTCATCTTTCATTACTGGTGGGCAATGGATATAACGAGGAATATTCCAACCCATGGCTTCATAAATTAAGTTGTATTTTGGAGTAGAGGACAAGTATTCATTTCCTCTTACTACATCAGTGATTTCCATCAAGTGGTCATCGATGACATTGGCGAAATTATAAGTAGGGAAGCCATCAGATTTTAATAGTATCATTTCATCGAGAGAAGAATTATCGACAGTGATAGTGCCATATACTTCATCGACGAATGAAGTTGTTCCATTTGGATCGATGTTTTGTCTTACGACATATGGTTCACCTGCATCAATTCTCTTTTGTATTTCCTCTTTCGATAGTTTCTTGCAATGGTCGACATAGATGAAAGATTCACCTCGTGCCTCAGCTACTTCTTTTTGAGCTTTAATATCTTCTTCCTTACAGAAACAGATATGTGCCTTGCCTTTTTCAACTAGTTCTAAGGCATATTTTTTATAAATGCCAGACTTCGTTCTTTCTGATTGAACATATGGTCCATAATTACCGCCAACATCTGGTCCTTCATCATGTTCAAGTCCACATTCCTTAAGCGTGTTATAAATTATGTTAGTAGCTCCCTCTACCAATCTCTGTTGGTCGGTATCTTCTATTCTGAGAATAAAGACGCCATCTTCATGTTTCTTTGCAATTAAATATGCATATAATGCCGTCCTCAAGTTACCTATGTGCATATAGCCAGTAGGGCTTGGGGCAAACCTTGTACGTATTTTTTCCATAATTTCCCTCTTTCTTCCCAATATTTTACTCTATATAAATAATAAATAAAAGACTTATATCTTCCTTTTTAAAAACCTAAGTGCTATAATGCTTCACATGGGGATAAAAGAAATGTTTATGAAACGCAATATTTTTAGGAAAACACGCCCAGAAATAACTCTTGCTTTTTCGTTTTTGATAGTTATTTTGGTGGGCTCTTTTTTATTGACTTTAGACATTTCTAACACCAATCAGGACATCAGCTATATCGATGCTCTGTTTACTGCTACGACCTCAACCTGTGTGACAGGTTTAGTGACTGTAGTTCCTGCTGAACAATTTACCATCTTTGGTCAAATCGTCATCTTGCTATTAATACAAATTGGCGGGTTGGGACTGATGACTTTTGTGTCCGTACTCTTGCTGTTCATGCATGCCAAATTAGATTTTAGAGAAAAGCTCTTATTAAAAGACGCATTAAGTAAAGAAGATTTCCATGGTGTTGGTGGTTATATAAAAGCTATAATTCGTTATACTTTCTTTTTTGAGATAATAGGTTTTATTTTAATATTTACTCAATTATATCGTGGCGAAAATATACCGCTTGAATTATTCCAATCATTATTCTTATCAATATCTGCTTTCTGTAATGCCGGTATAGATATCTTAGGACCTAATTCATTGCTAAACTTCCAGACTAATATAGTTATTAACCTAACTGTTTCTTTCCTTATTATTATGGGAGGATTAGGTTTCGCGGCATGGTTTGATATCGCTCATAATTTAAGAGTGATGCACAACTTAAAAAAGAATATAGCTTTCTTCTTCAAAAAGCTTAAAATAAATACCAAAGTCGTATTGATGATGACAGTATCTTTAATTTTATTTGGTTCAGTGATGATTTTTGTCTTAGAATATCATAATTCTTTGGCACATCTTGACCTCTTTGATAAAATCATGGCTTCTTTCTTTAACTCTGTCACATTGCGTACAGCCGGCTTTTTTACTATTGATTTTACGATACTGCATGATGCGACTAAGCTTATCATGATAATTCTGATGTTTATCGGCGGATCTCCAGGTGGTACGGCCGGTGGTATTAAAACAACCACTTTCTTCTTACTTGTATATTCAGTTCTGGCTTTAATCAATGATAGAAATAATGTCAGCTTCTTTAAAAGAGAAGTCCATTACAGTTATATTATCAAGGCATTTGTAGTATTCTTATTGTATACATTAATAATGATAGTTGCTGTATTCTTTATTTCGATATTTGAAAATCAGGATTTTATAGATATTTTATTTGAAGTTGTCTCAGCTTTAGCTACTGTTGGTTTGTCGACCGGTATAACTACTTCGCTATGTACGGCTTCTAAGATTGTAATTATATTATTGATGTTTATAGGGAGAGTAGGTCCTATCACTATCGCTCTATCTCTACGAAGAAGAGTGAAGACTGATTCAGGAATTAGATATCCAGCTACTGATATTGTTGTGGGGTGATTAATAATGGCAAAAATGAAAAAAAATACTTATGCAGTTCTAGGATTAGGAATTTTTGGCTCAACTATTGCTAAGAATTTATCTTGTTACGGTCACGATGTCATTGCTATAGATAATGATATTGCGCAAGTGGAAAGAATTAGTGAATTTGTAACGCATGCTGTATGTCTGAATATCAATGACATTGAACAGTTAAAAGCTGTTGGCATAGAAGATGTCGATTGCGCTGTGGTGGCTACAGGCTCACATCTAGAAGATTCGATTATGTGCATTATGAACCTCAAAGAACTTGGGGTTAAAAAGATAATTGCCAAGGCTAAAAATCGTAAATATTCTGAGATTTTGATGAAGATAGGGGCAGATGAAGTAGTGCTTCCTGAAAAAGAAATTGGTAAAAGAGTGGCTAAGAAACTTATTTCACCAGACATCATCGATCTTTTTGATATCGATAGTGAGTATTCTATCATCGAGATACATGTATTAGATACTTGGGTTGGTTATACCCTTAGCGAACTAAATCTTCGCAATAATTTTGGTATCAATGTAATCGCAATTAGAAGAGATAAGAAACTCACGCTGACTGTTGATCCTAATGAATTAATTACTAAAGATGATAAGCTTATAATCGCATGCAAAAATGATCTCTTTGAGCATTTTTCTGAATTAGAGAGGGTGTGAATTGCATGAACTACGAATATACACCAAAAGGAACTTGTTCCCAAAAAATGATTTTTGATATTAATGATGACAATATTATAGAAAACGTTAAGATCATAGGGGGTTGTCCTGGCAATTTGTTGGGCATATCAAAAATCTTAGTCGGCATGTCCATCGACCATGTCATCGAAAGGTTTGATGGAGTTAAATGTGGCAATAAAAATACTTCTTGCCCTGATCAAATTGCACAGGCTTTGAAACAAATTAATAATAAATGACGCGGTTTAAATTTATATTTGAACATTTTAAAAAATACAGATTCATTTTCATTTCTAGTGTTTTAGCATCGATAATATACGCTATTTTAGGTCTATTGACCAGCTTAATATTTAGTTTTGTAATAGACAATCTCATACAAGGATTACCAGTGACTAATCCTTTTTTGTCATTTTTTAGTGAACTCTTAGGAGGCATTGATTATTTAAGGCATAATATATGGGTTGTAGCCATTGTATTAATCATCATGTATGCTGTTCATGCCTTTATGATGTTTTATCGATATAATGGCCAAGCTGTCTTTTCTGAAGGTTTATCGCTTAATATTCGTAATGACCTCTACGATCACTTACAAAAATTGCCTTATGCTTATCATGTGAGGGCTAAGACTGGTGATTTGGTACAAAGATGTACTTCTGATGTCGATACGATAAGAAGATTCTTTGCTGGTCAATGTCTTGAGATAGTCGTAATTATCATCTCAGCTATTTCAGCTTTATTTATTTTATTTTCTATCAATGTAAATATGGCATTAATTGCCAGTATTTCATTACCCATCATCTTTATTTATAGTTATATCTTTTTCTGTAAGGTTCGTAAACAATTTACGCTCTCAGATGAAGCTGAGGGTGTCTTGACAACTAAGATACAAGAATCACTAAGTGGTGTTCGTGTCATTAAAGCTTTTCATCGCGAACGTTACGAACTAGATAACTTTTTAAAGTTATCTAAGAATTATCAAGATGTAACTTATAAGATGCTATCTTATCTTGGATGGTTTTGGGCTTCAAGTTATCTTATTTGTCTACTAGGCATTCTTTCTGTCATCGTTTTTGGTGTCTTTGCGGTGCAGAATAATACTTTGACCATTGGTAATTTCACCGTCTTTGTAACTTATCAATCAACTATTCTTTATCAACTTAGACAATTAGGAAGAATACTTAGTGACTTTGGACGTTTGACTGTTTCGCTCGATCGTCTGATTGAGATTAAAAATGAGAAGATTGAAGATTTAGAAGATGGCTTATATCCATCTCTTGATGGCGCGATTGACTTTAATCATGTATCTTTCCATTATGATGATGACCCTGATACAGAGATTCTTAAAGATATCAATCTGCATATTGATAAGGGCGATACAGTGGCCATTATTGGTCCAACCGGCAGTGGTAAGTCATCTCTTATTCAATTATTAGATCGATTATATGAACCGACAGATGGTTCTATAGCGATTAATGGTGTTGATATTTCTAATATCTCTAAAAAACATTTGCGTAAAAATATAGGCATAGTGCTACAAGAACCATTCTTATTCTCTAAGACTATCTATGAGAATTTACGAGTATCCAATGCTGATATTGATTTTCGTCGCATTAAAGAAGCCACTTCTATCGCCTGTGTTCATGATGTAATCAATGAATTTG
>CALBGK010000021.1 GCA_937893115.1 uncultured Erysipelotrichaceae bacterium
GGTATAACATGTGAGCTCTGTTACTGATGAAATGAGAGCCGTGTTGGAAGGCGATGAAGATGTATTAATACACTACGGCGTTAAGCGTCGTTCTGGTCGATATCCATGGGGCTCCGGTGAAGATCCCTATCAACACACGAATGATTTTCTTAGTCGTGTGGAACAACTAAAGAAAGATGGTTGGGCGGAAACTCCCGAAAATATAAAGAAAGAATTCGGACTTAATACGACACAATATCGCACCGAAAAGAGAATATGTTCCGAAGAACGCAGAACTCTACTGGTAGATAAGGCAAAATCGTTAAAAGCTGATGGTTTAGGTGCGTCTGAGATTGGTCGAAAGATGGGGGTTAATGAGTCTACAGTCCGTTCATGGTTGAACGCCGAATCGGAATCTAGAATGAATGCTTCTAGAAATACTGCCAATTTCTTAAAAGAACAAGTGGATAAGAAGAAAATGATAGATGTCGGTTCTGGTGTAGAACAAGAGTTGAATGTGAGTAAAGAGCAGTTTAATACCGCTTTATATTTGTTAGAAAGAGAAGGATATCATGTATATAAAGGCGGTATCCCGCAAGTAACAAATAAAGGTCAACAAACCAACCAAAAAGTATTGTGTGTTCCTGGAACAAAACATGCGGATATTTATCAACACGACAAAGTGCAAACTATCAGAGATTATATTACTAGAGATGGTGGCGATTCTTATGAAAAGAAATTCCACTATCCAGAAAGCATGGATTCTAAGCGATTAGCTATCAGATATAAAGAAGATGGTGGTATCGATAGAGATGGTTTAGTTGAAATTCGCAGAGGTTGTAAAGATTTATCTTTGGGGAATTCGCATTATGCACAAGTTCGTATATTAGTCGACGGAACTCATTATATTAAAGGTATGGCCATATATTCTGATGACCTTCCTAAAGGTGTGGATGTTCTATTTAATACAAACAAGTCCAAATCTACACCAAAAATGGAAGTTCTCAAAGAGATTAAGAAAGATCCAGATAATCCTTTTGGTTCCGCTATTAAAGATGCTGACCAGGGAGGACAATATTGGTATAACGATTCTAAAACTGGTAAAAGAAAACTTGGTTTAATTAATAAAAGAGCCAATGAAGGAGACTGGAGTGATTGGGCTGACTCTCTCCCTTCTCAATTCTTAGCGAAACAGCCATATTCTTTAGCTAAAAGGCAATTGGATTTAGCAAAACAAGATAAATATGATGAATTTAAATCTATTATGGAATTACAAAATCCAACTATTAAGAAACATTTACTTAATAAATTTGCAGATAGTTGTGATTCGGCAGCTGTTAAGCTAAAGGGTGCAGCCCTACCTGGACAAAAGTATCATGTTATCATTCCGATTAACACATTAAAAGATAATGAGATATATGCACCTAGATATCCCGATGGCACAAAGCTCGCTCTTATTCGATATCCACATGGTGGCACATTCGAGATTCCTATCGTCACAGTAAATAATAAACATCCTCAATCTAAGAAACTACTTGGTCCAGATGTAAAAGATGCAGTCGGTATAAATGCTAAAGTCGCAGAACGATTATCTGGAGCTGACTTCGATGGCGATACAGTAATGTGTATTCCAACTAATGATCCTAAAACGAAAATCAAAATTTCTTCTTCTCTGCCTTTAAAAGGTTTAGAAGGATTCGATCCTAAAATGAAGTATGGTCCAGAGTCATACAAAGGTCGAACCATTAAACTTATGAAAGACGAGAAGACTGGAAAAGATGCCACACAATCTGAGATGGGCAAGATTTCCAATCTAATTACCGATATGACATTAGCTGGAGCAAAGCCTGAAGAATTAGCCAGAGCCGTCCGTCATTCGATGGTGGTAATCGATGCTGGGAAACACAAGCTAGATTATAAGAGAAGTGAAATTGATAATAACATTGAACAATTACGCATCACCTATCAGGGTAAAAAGTCTGGCGGAGCGTCTACTTTATTATCAAGAGCAAGTGGTCAAGCAACTATCGATAAAAGACAGGGTGAGGGGAAAGTTAATATTCCTGGCAAACCGTGGTATGATCCAAAGAGACCAGAAGGCGCATTGATTTATTCTAAAGCCACTGATCTATATTATCCAGAACGTAAGAAGAATGCGGATACTGGGGAGATTACTTAGAGAACGGTAGACGGTAAGAAGATAACTTATGACCCTGACGATAAGAAACAGAGGGACCTATACACCCCTGTTAAGAAGGTAGACCCCGATGGTACCGTTAGATATACCGATTCTACTGGGAAGATTGAGTATAAGCTGAAGAAACAAACACAGAAGAGGGTGAAGATGCTAGAGACTGATGACGCCCATAC
>CALBGK010000022.1 GCA_937893115.1 uncultured Erysipelotrichaceae bacterium
TTTCATCAATATTGAGTACTGGTCTAATTGTCGCCTTTTTCAAAGAATCGATAGTTAGACAACGATTTTTTTGATGATGAATAGACCTCTTAGCTCCTTTAACTATATTACCGACGACATTCATTAATAGTTCAGCATCTTTTAAAGCCACCACTGAATTATCTAAATTAATTTCACTATCAGCTTCGGCATTAGTGAAATTAAAATTAATCATTTTATCATTACTTGCAAGGTAGGTTGAATGAACATTTAATAAGCCATGTCTTCCTACTTTGATATCTGTATTTTGTATTAATTTGCTTGACTCTAAATCGATATAGTTGATATTTGCTTGTGCATTGATATAACCAGACTCATTCAAGCTTAGGTCATTACTTCGATGATAGACCATGATGTTATAGTTGCCACCATCTAGAACATATTCGATATTGGCTTCTGTTGTATCAATGATGATGGTGATATTTGCATCTCGATCAAATTTTAAGAGTAGTGGCTTTTCATCATGAACATAAAATGTTTTATTCATGATTAAACCTCTTATTATTAGCGCAAGTTCCTAAACTATAAACCAGTGGCTTACTGATGGTCTGTGGGCGAATGTTTAATTCTTTATACAACCAGTCATATCCATCATTATCAATCTTTTCAACCAGTTCATGGTCACCTTCGACTACTACCTTACCATCAACAATGACATGGGCATGAGTAGGATGTATCATCGTAAAGAAACGCTCGTAATGTGATACCACTAAAAGAGCGACATCATTATTATCGCGATATTCATTGATAGCACTAGAAACAACTTTAATCGCATCGACATCAAGTCCACTATCAATCTCATCTAACATGGCTAGACTTGGCTTGAGCATCAACATTTGTAAGATTTCATTACGTTTTTTCTCACCGCCAGAAAAACCATCGTTGACATAGCGATGAGCTAAATCATCCTTCATATTTAATTTCTTGATATTCTTATCTATCTCTTTGATAAAGCCAAATAGTGAAATAGGTTCTTCTCTTCTAGCGTTGATAGCAGCTCTTAAAAAGTCAGAATTGGTTACTCCTGAGATATCTTGAGGATATTGCATAGCTAGAAAGATACCACTTTTACTTCTTTCATCAACAGACATCTTTAAGATATCTTCACCATCATAGAAAATACTGCCTTCAGTGACAGTATATTTTGGATTTCCCATGATAGTTTGTAAGAGTGTAGATTTACCATTGCCATTTGGGCCCATAATAGCGTGAATTTCACCGCTATTGATAGTTAAATCCAATCCTTTCAATATTTCTTTATCTTCTACTTGTACATGTAAGTTTTTGATTTGTAAACAGTGCGTCATAGTATTCCTCCTGCGTAAAAAATTATAACATAATACTTTAAAATAGGGTTTAATTACACATCTAAGCTGAACTTTATCTGAATTTTGACATCAAAAAATTGTGAAAAATAATACCTTAGTATATAATTACAAGGAATTTAGGAGGATTACATGAAAACTAAACAACTATTAAAACAATATTGGTTTGTCTTAGTATTGGCTATTTTAGCGATTGTATTTGTTGCATTCTATGCAATTGACCTACAAGCTAACGCTGAAAAAGAAGTACAAACCATGCAAGTTGATGATCAATATGTAGTTTATAGTATCGATGGAGAAAATTACTATGCCGATGACTTATATGACGAACTATATACTCTATATGGCTTCAAC
>CALBGK010000023.1 GCA_937893115.1 uncultured Erysipelotrichaceae bacterium
GTCAATTGCCTTATCTGGTAAGAAACGATCGGTAATATATCTATCGGATAGTGTAGCAGCAGCGATTATGGCCTCATCTTTAATCTTGACGCCATGATGTGATTCAAAGCGATCTTTTAAACCTCTCAAGATAGATACAGTCTCTTCGACACTAGGCTCGTCAACGACGATCTTTTGAAATCTTCGCTCTAAGGCTGCATCTTTTTCGATATATTGACGATATTCATCAAAGGTTGTTGAACCGATGCACTTTAATTCGCCTCTTGCCAACATCGGTTTTAATAAATTGGCCGCATCCATAGCCCCATCTGTCTTACCAGCACCAACTAGATTATGGATTTCATCAATAAAGAGGATTACGCCACCATTTTTATCTTTGACAGCCTTTAAAACTGATTTTAGTCGTTCTTCAAATTCGCCACGATATTTAGCACCAGCGATCAAAGAACCCATATCTAGTTCAATTAACTCTTTATCCTTTAAACCGAATGGCACATCACCATTCATGATACGCCATGCCAGACCTTCGACAATGGCTGTCTTACCAACACCCGGTTCACCAATTAAGACTGGATTATTTTTAGTCTTTCTTGACAATATCTCTATCACTCTTCTAATTTCTTCATCACGTCCAATGACAGGATCGATTTTACCATTTTTGACATCATCGACTAGATTTCGACCATATTTTTCAAGAGGATTGAGATTGTTTTCGCTATTTTGATCTTTAATCATCGTATCACCTCGCATTTCTTCTTCCTTTTTAAGTAAACTTTCTTTATCAAGCTTAATAAATTTTCTGAGATTCTCCGCTAGTGTACTATTTTGAAAGAGTAAGACAATAAAGAAGACAAAGGCTCCTAAATAGCTATCACCTCTTTGATTTTTAATCTTATCAGCATCACTAAAAGCGGTATAAACTTCATTTGATAGTCTAGGATTATCAATATTATCTACGACAGGAAGACGTTTTAAAGCACTATCTACTTCACTTTCCATCGCTTTTAAGTCACCACCAGAAGACCTTATAAAGTTTATGATATCTTCATCCTCAAAGAAAGAATGAAATAGATGAGCACTACTCAATTCGCTATTCTTTCTATCCTTACATAGCATAATTGACTTCATCAGGATATTTTGGAGTTTTTCTGTTAAATGCTCATAGTCCATAAATTACCTCCTTTAGCACTTTAATCATTTAAGTGCTAATAATACTTGTTTTTTAAGTAAGGATTGCTCCTTACTTAAATTGGCGTTTAAACTTCTCAAATACAGATTCTTTCTTACTATTTCTGTTTGATAGTTGGTTATATAAATCTCTTTCTTCTTTTGAAAGTTTCTTAGGTATAGTCACTTCTATTTCGACATATTCATCACCCATAGTCGATGACCTTAAATCTTTGACACCATAACCCTTGATACGCAATTGTTGATTTGGTTGAGTACCGGCTGGGACAGTCAATTCGACATCTCCATGGACGGTAGGCACATCAATCGTGCAACCTAAAGTCGCATCGATAGCCGAGATAGGAACTTTGATATGAATATTGTTTCCTTCTCTGACAAAATATTGGTGTGGACGAACATTGATTTCGATATATAAGTCACCATTAGGTCCGCCATTGCTACCTCTTTCACCCATGCCAGCCACTCTTATCTGTTGACCAGAAGAGATGCCGGCAGGAATAGAGATTTCCACTTCCTCATTCTTATGATTATAGCCAAGACCATTACATTTATCACACTTATGACGAATACGTTTACCTGTGCCATGACAATCTGGACACTCTACAACCTGTTGCATAATGCCAAAGGCTGTCCTTGTCTGATGAGTTACATGACCTGTACCACCACAGGTAGGGCAAGTTTCAATATCACTTTTAGACTTAGCACCAGTGCCATCACATGCATCACACTTCTTATCAACTTCCACATGGATGACCTTATCGACACCATGAATGGCATCAAGAAAATCAATAGTCATTGAAGAATAGCGATTATCTCCCTTGATAGGACCGGCATTTCTTCTTTGGCGTTGACCACCAAAACCAAAATTAGAGAAACCACCAGTAAATGATGAGAAGATATCATTCAAATCATCCATATTGAAACCAAAGTCAGCGCCATTTCCATAAGCTCCACTTTGGAAGTTAGGATCTACACCCGCATGCCCAAAACGGTCATAATTAGCCTTCTTTTGAGGATCGGATAATACTTCATATGCCTCATTTACTTCTTTAAACTTCTCCTCGGCATCGGGTTCTTTATTGATATCGGGATGGTATTTCTTAGCCATCTTACGATATGCTTTTTTTATTTCATCTTCACTAGCGCCTTTTGAAAGACCTAGCACTTCATAATAATCTCTTTTTGCCATCATTTCCCTCCATTCACTAGTAAAGAACTCCTCCCTTAGTTAAAAGGGAGGAAAAATCATTAGTTCTTAGCCTTGAAATCAGCATCTACAACGTCATCATTTGGATTTGAAGAACTGTCATTTGTCGAAGCATTAGAAGCATTTTGAGCAGCTTGTTGCTGGTACATAGCTTCAGCCATAGCTTGAGCAGCCTTTTCAAGCTCATTTAATTTATTGCGTAATGTATCGTAGTCATTGTCATTGATAGCCTTTTGTAACTCGTCCTTTAACTTAGTTACTTCAGCCTTTTGTTCCTCGGTTACATTAGCATTTTCATTAGCTAGAGTATCATCGATTTGAGCGATGAATTGTTCGGCCTTATTCTTTAATTCAGCTTCTTCTTTGCGCTTGTCATCTTCAGCCTTGTGGTCTTCAGCTTCTCTAACCATACGGTCGATTTCTTCTTCGCTTAAGCCGCTTGAGTTAGAGATAGTAATCTCTTGTTTCTTATTAGTACCCTTATCTAGAGCTGATACATGGACGATACCATTGACGTCAATATCAAATTTAACTTCAATCTGAGGAACGCCACGTCTAGCTGGAGCGATACCTGTAAGTTGGAAGTTGCCTAAGGTCTTATTGTCATTAGCCATTGGTCTTTCGCCTTGTAATACATGGATATCAACAGCGGGCTGGTTATCTGCAGCAGTAGAGAAAATCTGTGACTTAGAAGTTGGAATAGTAGTATTTCTTGGGATCAATACTGTCATGACACCACCTAAAGTTTCAATACCTAATGATAGAGGTGTAACATCTAGCAATAAGACATTGACATTATCATCACCGGATAATACTGCACCTTGAATAGCCGCACCCATAGCAACTACTTCATCAGGGTTAACACTACGGTTTGGTTCTTTGCCAAGCTCTCTCTTGACAGCTTCTTGAACAGAAATCATTCTTGTTGAACCACCTACTAACAATACTTGGTCGATATCGCCAGCACTCAAGTGAGCGTCACTTAAAGCCTGTCTAACTGGTCCAACAGTTCTATCTACTAGATGTTTAGTCATCTTATCAAATTGAGCACGTGTGAGTGTTGCATCAAAGTGTAGAGGGCCTGATTGATTAGCAGAGATGAATGGTAAGCTGATTTGTGCTTGAACAGTTGCACTCAATTCAATCTTAGCCTTTTCAGCAGCATCCTTTAAACGTTGTAAAGCCATGTGATCTTGTTTGAGGTCGATACCATATTGCTTATTAAATTCATCAGCGATCCAATCGACGATTACATTATCGAAGTCATCACCACCTAAGTGGTTATCACCTGCAGTTGATAATACTTCAAATGTACCATCACCTAGTTCAAGGATAGAGACATCGAATGTGCCACCACCAAGGTCAAATACTAGAACTTTTTGATCTTTATCAGTCTTATCAATACCGAACGCTAGAGCAGCAGCTGTAGGTTCATTGATAATTCTTTCTACTTCTAAGCCAGCAATCTTACCAGCATCCTTAGTAGCTTGTCTTTGTGCATCATTGAAGTAAGCTGGAACAGTAATTACTGCCTTATCTACCTTTTCTCCTAAGTAATCTTCAGCATATGATTTCATATATTGAAGAATCATGGCTGAAATCTCTTGTGGAGTATATTCTTTACCTTCGATAGTAACTTTTTGATTAGTACCCATCAAACGTTTGATTGAAGATACTGAATTTTTATTTGTAACTAATTGTCTCTTAGCAGCATTACCGACGATTCTTTCGCCATCTTTGAATGCTACTACTGAAGGAGTAGTACGTGTTCCTTCAGGATTTGTGATAACTTTTACTTCTTTTCCTTCCATTACTGCGACACAACTATTTGTTGTACCTAAGTCAATACCAATAATTTTACTCATTTTTCATTCCTCCTTATTCCGAAACTTTTACCATGCTCGCACGCAAGATGCGATCTTTTAACATATAACCTTTCTGCAAGACCTGAATGACCATGCCAGGTTTTACACCTTCAACTTTTTCTGTCATGATGGCTTGGTGGAAGTTTGGATCAAATTCTTTATCCTGCGCTTCTATCTCGGTAACGCCTTCCTTCTTCAAAGCTTCAACCAGTTGTACATATATCATCTTAACTCCTGTATAGAAAGCTTCATTCGCATCATTCACTTCTTGCCCAAGTGCTCTTTCCAAATTGTCTATAACTGGCAAGATGTCCATTGCAAAACTCTGTATTCGATATTTGCGCACATTGTCAGCCTCACTCTGTAATCTCTTACGCATATTCTCTGTATCAGCATAAGCTCTTGCATATTCGTTTTTAAGCTTGTCAAGTTCATTTTGAAGTTCAACTATCGTCGTCTTCATCTTATCGCGTGACATCATTGAGAATTCATCCTCTTCTTCCTTTATTTCGATGGGATTAATATCATCACTCAAGACATCCAAGTCTTTTTCTTTTCCCTTTTCATTTTTTATCTCTTTATTCTCTTCCACAAAGGCCTTCCTTTCTATTTACATATCTTTTCAATCTCTTTAGTTATAAAATCTAACAACCCGATTATTCTATCATATTGCATACGACTAGGGCCAACAACCATGAGCTTAACCGTATCGTGACCGTTTACTTTTACATCACTAGATACGACAGCCAAGTCATCCATCCACACTAATTCGGTTCCCTTAGCCGTCACTACTGATAAGTTATCTTCACTCTTATTCAAATTTTTCCAAAGTTCAGGATCATCTAGCATTCTAATGAAGCCCTTAAGTTTTTCAACATCATGGAACTCTGGTTGATACATGATATTACTCTTGCCTTGAAAGTATAATGTCTCAGTAGCAAATTTGACAAAGGCACCCGCAAAGGCATTAAATAACATCTCATGCCTTTTGACATTCTCCGATAAGATAGGTCTGATAGATTCGAGTTTCTCAGGTAAATCAGCTATAGAAGTACCTTTTAATCTGTCATTTAAGATATCCGTACAAGACTTAATATCTTCTAAAGAAACGACATCCTGAAAGTTAAATATCTTATTTTCGGTATGACCTAAATTAGTGATAAATACACATACAGCCGTCTTTTCATCGATAGAAAATAGCTTGATGTGTTCTAAGGTTTGCTTAGTAGCATCAGGACCTAGAATACCACTGGTGAGCTTAGTCATGTCGGAGATAATCTTACAACTTTCTTTAATTGCTTCTTCGACATTCATTGATTCCTTTTGGAAAATATTGCTCAAAGCATATTTAACTTCTTCATCGACTGGTCTTTCCAACAGATGTTCACAATAAAATTGATATCCCTTATTCGATGGAACTCTTCCCGCTGAAGTATGCGGCTTTTCCAAGTATCCCATAAGTTCTAATGTCGCCATATCATTACGTATGGTCGCACTGGAATATGGAAGCTTATACTTTTCAACTAAGGTCTTAGATCCTACAGGTTCAGCGGTGGCAATAAACTCATCAACTATCGCTTTAAGAATTTCGATACGTCGCACTGTCAGCATATACCTTCCACCTCCTTAGCACTCTAAATATCTTATTGCTAATTAAATATAATACATATTATTAGCACTGTCAAGCATTGTGTGCTAAATTTTACATTTTTTTATTCTATATTTGTATAGATTTTCAATCTTTATTAATGATAATGTAAACATGGAGGAATTATAGATATGAATAATATTTATCGTAGAGATAATGGCCTAGCCTATATATGTGATGATGTAATTAAACAAGAACAACTACAAATAAAAAAACTATTAAGAAGATTCAATGAGGTCATGCCTTTTGATATGGATGAAAGTTATAAATTAATCGATGAAATGGGCATTAAGCATGGAAATAATACTTACTTTGAACCACCTCTATATTTAGAATACGGTAAACATATCGAAATTGGTGATAACTTTTATGCCAATACTAATTTTACTATCCTAGATGTAGCTAAGGTCAACATTGGCGATAATGTCTTTATTGGCCCAAATACATCATTATATACAGCAGGCCATCCCCTACATTATCTTAGTCGCAATGCCGGTCTTGAGTATGGACTACCTATTAAAATAGGTAATAACGTCTGGATTGGTGGTAGCGTCACTATCTTACCCGGTGTAAGTATTGGTGATAATACTGTCATCGGTGCCGGCAGTATCGTCAGCAAGGATATACCAAATAATGTCATAGCAGTTGGTAATCCATGTAAGGTCATTAGAGAAATAAATGATAATGACCTTGATTATTTATATAAAAATGTCAAATTTGATGAAGAAGCTCTATCAATCATCAATAAGAAAAGATAAACATCAAAAAGGATAGTTTCCCAAAAGAGATAACCATCCTTATTTTATTCATGGATGCATTTACAGCTTTCACATTTCCAAAAAAGGGGAATTATTATCAACCTTACTTATATAACTTATTTTTGACATCTTCTTGAATGGCTTGCGGAATGAAATTACTGATGTCCCCTTTAAACATGGCAACTTCCTTCGCAATGCTAGAAGATAAGAATGAAAATTCAGGTTTAGAAACTAAAAAGACGGTCTCTATTTCATTATTCAACATCATATTAGATGTCGCCTGAGCTAATTCATATTCGTAGTCTGCAACCGCTCTAATGCCACGCACTAAAACCTTACACTCTAATTGATGTGCTAAACTCACAGTTAATCCTTCACCATAACATACCTTAATATTAGGATAATTAGCGACACACTTTTCTATCATCGCTATCCTCTCATCTAAAGTAAAGGTGCAACTCTTACGAGGATTTTGCATAATTGCAATCACCAATTCATCAAACATGCGACTAGCTCGATCAATGATGTCCATGTGACCATTGGTGATGGGATCAAAAGTACCAGGATACATCGCTTTTGTCATTTTATTAAACCTCTTTATAATATAAAACTTGAGTTATACCATAGTTTTTCTCTTTGATACATCTAAAATTAGGATGTTCTTCTATGGTTGTGCCCTTTCTTACTTCCCATATTATTATCGCATCTTTTTTTAAAATATTAAACTTTATAAGGGCATCAAATAGTTTTGTATATTCATTAAAAGCATAGGGTGGATCAAGAAAGATGATATCAAATTGCTTTCCTCCTAGCTTGCTTAAGCAAGATTTCCAATCGAGATTATAAACAATGACCCTTTCTTTAATTTTAGCTAGATTAGCTTTGATGATGGTGACCGCTTTAGGATTGATATCATTCATGATTACGCTCTTACTTCCTCTAGATATCGCTTCAATACCTATGGCTCCTGAGCCTGCAAATAAGTCGAGAAAGATAGTCGTACTATCGATATCAATTGATGAAAACAAAGCTTCCTTGACCATATCTTTAGTCGGCCTAGTATCATTTCCTTCTAAAGTATTTAAGATAGTTCTTTTATATTTGCCAGCAATCACTCTCATACTCTTTTGCTCTTTTCATATCTTGATATTTCCGATAGTGCTACACCGACAGCCATCATACAAGATAAAGTACTTGAACCACCAGATGAAAGAAGTAATAAAGGTACTCCTGTCAAAGGAATAAGACCAGTAACGCCACCGACATTGAGGCAAAAGTGTAAGAAGAAATACATGAAGACACCAACAAAGACAATTCTTTGGCGAACTTCGCTAGTCTTAAAAGAATATTTAACTAGAGGTATCATCACCATGCCATATAGGACAATGACAGGAATAAAACCACCAACCAAACCCAGTTCTTCAACGATGACAGGTAAGATAAAATCGTTATCCGGATTAGGGAAATTCATATACTTGTGAATAGAACGACCATAACCTAAGCCAAATAAGCCACCTGTCGCAAAAGATACTAGTGACATGATTAAGTGGTAGCCACTATCATATTGATATTTAAAAGGATTGGCACTAGATAAAAAGCGAGCCACTTGATAACCGTCAAAGTTTTCAAGAATAGAAGTTCCTATTGGCGATAGTAGGAATAGACCTGCAGCAATTATCGCCAACAAGACAAGTAACATCCTTCTTTGATAATAGATAAATTCTTTACGATTGGCTATCATCAAAAGCACAAAGGCAATGCCGACTAAGACTATGGCAGAACCTAAGTCCTTTTGCCAAAGCACGATGATACCAGCATATAGAGCTGCTACTAAGAGTAATTTCTTAAAATAGGCCTTATTTTGTTCAGGACCGTAGTCCTTACCTAAGACCTTAGCAAATAAGATGATAATATATAATTTCGCAAATTCCGATGGCTGAATAGAAAAGCCACCAAAACTTATCCAGGCATAGGCACCACCAACCGGATTAAAGGCTCTAGTTATAAGCAAGGCTCCTAATATGACAAAAAAACCTACTTTGGTGATGAGAACTTCCTTTAAAGACACTATCTTGATATGTGACAATATCGACATAGCCGTAATGCCGATTAAGACGAAAACTAATTGTCTAATAATGGCACTGACAATGATGGATGAATCGCCAGTACTACTGGCCATCTCAGCACTAGCAATCATAAATGAGCCAAAAATAGCTAATAAAATAGTGCCAGTGAGCAACCATTTATTACAAAGTGGCGGAAAGATGTAAAAATGCTTATCCTTAATTTCACGCATACAAACATTCTAACATATCCTTATACATTTTTTCTAAAATAGTATATAATTGAAGCTATGGTAATAAATAAAAAAACAATAGTAACTGACGATAATAAACTGATAAGAGAAAAGTCTAAAACAGTACCTCTACCATTGAGCGATGAACATAAAGAAATACTAAAATCGCTATATGAATATGTCTATAATTCAAC
>CALBGK010000024.1 GCA_937893115.1 uncultured Erysipelotrichaceae bacterium
GAAGGTTATTCACTCATGTTATTTGATTCAGATAATTCAATAGAAAAAGAAAAGATAAATTTAGCTAAAATCGCTTCAAAAAATCCCGATGGTCTAATATGGGAAGTAGTAGATAAGGAAAGTTACAATAACTTAAGTTACTTAAACAATTGTGCATGCAAAATAATTTATCTTGATCCCAAGTATGAAAAAGAGAATACATATTATATCGACTATACTAAAATGGGTTATATAGCAACATCTGCCCTAATTGAAAAAGGTCACACCAAGATTGCCTGCATCTTAAAAGAAAACAGCCACCGAAGCGAAGAATTCTTTAACGGTTTTAGACAATGCTTATTCGATAACAACATTTCTTATCAAAACGAAATGTATGTTCCCTTTGAAAAATTTCATCCAGATATTTTTAAAAATGAGTCTTTCACAGGATTAATATGTTCTCATTTTGCAATTACACAAAAATTGCTAATTCAACTTGAAATGTTGGATATCCATCTACCTCTTGAATTATCGCTCATTTCATTGCGTGATGACGTAAGAGAAGCAATTGATTTGGCTAATATCTCTACAATTAAAATCCCAAATTATGAATTCGGTTCATTTTTAGCTTCGCGGATTATAGATTTATGTGAAAATAAAGAAGGATTAAATAACCAATTTGAATACGATATTTCTATTGAATCTTCAAAAACAATTGATATCCCTTTCAATATGAGATTCCCAAAAATTACTGTCGTAGGCAGTATAAATACCGATTATTTCTTCTATTTAGATGATTTCCCTGTTCAAGGAAATACTGTCGTAGCTAGTGAAAGTATAGCAATACCAGGAGGAAAAGGGCTTAATCAAGCCATTGGCATCTCAAAATTAAATAAAGAAGTAACACTGATTGGGAAAATCGGCAAGGATCAGGAAGCATCACAAATATGTCAAATATTAAACAATCATAATATTGATATTCGTAATTTGATATCAAGTAGCAAGTACAGAACAGGTAAAGCAATCATAAATATCAATCATAATGGCGAAAGCACAATTGTCGTTACTAAAGGAGCTAATTTTTCACTATCTGCCAAACAAATTAACGATCATATGCGAGCTTTTGAAAATACTGGTATCTGTCTCTTGCAAAGTGAAATACCTATGAATGCGGTATCTGAAGCAGCACGGATAGCGAAGTTTTATCGGGCGACAACCATTTTAAAACCGGCTTCTATTTCACATATGAATGACGAAGATTACTCTAACATAGATATATTCATCCCCAATCGCAAGGAAGCACTAAAATTAAGTGGCAAAAACAGTATCGAACAAGCAGCATATTACTTTTTGTCTAAAGGACCCAAAATCATTATTATCACTTTAGATGCCGATGGTGTACTTCTTTTAACCGATGATGAGCTAAGTTATTTTGAAGCATTCAAAACTGATGTGATTGATGAAACCGGTGGTTCAGATGCCTTCATATCAGCTCTAAGCGTAAAGTTGCTGGATGGTTTTAGTATCCACGAAGCCATTAAGGCAGGAATAATTGCTGCAAGTTTTTGTATTTCTCGTTTTGGGGTATCTAACTCTTTAATCGACTATGATACTTTAGAAAGACGTTTAATTCACAAGAATATGATTAAAAAATAAAAGCGCCTATCGAGGCGCTTTTATTAAACAAAATAAAAATTATAAACATCATAATTTATAAGACATGTTATAATTTAAAAGTTATGAAGGGAGATAATATGGCTAATAAGAATAAAAATGTATGTATTGAGGTCAATAATAAGACCTATGAAAGAATACCTATTAAGACGCATGTCGTGACTTTAGAAGATGATATCGTCGATGTGGTCAATAAATATACTAAAGATCAATTAAAGGACGGTGACATTGTCTTCATCTCAGAAAAATGTGTCGCCTGCACTCAAAATAGAGCTATTCCCTTAAAAGATATCCATCCTAGCAGATTGGCTACCTTCTTATCAAAATTTGTTACTAAGACTCCTCATGGTATAGGTTTAGGAATGCCTGAGACGATGCATTATGCCATTAAGGAATGTGGAACTGTCAGAATACTATTTGCAGCTTTTATTGCTGCTATAGGGAAAATATTTCATCAAAAAGGCTGGTTTTATATCGTCGCCGGTAAAAAAGCAGCTTCTATTGATGGACCAACACCTAACACTCTTCCCCCATACAATGAATATGTCGTATTAGGGCCGGAAAATCCTAATGAAGTAGCTGAAAAAATATCTAAAGCCATCAACTATCCTGTCTGTATTGTTGATATTAATGACTTAGGTGGCAATATCCTTGGCGCCTATCCCAAAGATTTAGACTTAGATTTAATTTGTCAGATACTGAAAGACAATCCTTTAGGTCAAGACCATGAACAGACTCCTATCGGAATAATTAGAGCGAGGTAAATATGCAGAAAATCGGATTCGACAATGAAAAATACATTCAATTACAATCAGAAAAAATAATCAAACGTATTTCGAAATTCAATAAGCTATACTTGGAATTCGGTGGTAAGCTCTTTGATGATTTCCACGCTTCACGTGTAATTCCTGGCTTTGAACCCGATAGTAAGATAAAGATGCTACTGCATATGAAAGACAAGGTCGAGATGATGCTAGTAATCAATGCCGAACATATTCAAAAGAATAAAGTTCGCGGCGATTTAGGCATTACCTACATTCAAGACCTCTTTCGCCTAATCGATGCTTTCACTGAAGTCGGCTTATATGTCGGTAGTGTCATCATTACTCATTACAATAAGCAACAAGAAGCCCAAAAACTAAAACGTAAATTAGAAAGAGCCAATATCAAAGTGGCTTATCATTATGCCATCCCTAACTACCCTAGTGATGTCGACTTAATCTTATCCAAGGATGGTTTTGGCAAAAATGACTACATAGAGACAACTCGCGAACTAGTCGTCGCGACAGCGCCAGGACCTGGAAGTGGTAAGATGGCTACTTGTCTGTCGCAGATGTATCATGATAATCTTCACAATATCAAAGCTGGCTATGCCAAGTATGAGACCTTTCCAGTGTGGAACTTATCATTAAATCACCCTATCAACCTCGCATATGAAGCAGCTACTATCGACTTAGATGATGTCAATATGATTGATCCCTTCCATTTAGAAAATTATGGTGTAGTAGCAACTAATTACAATCGTGATGTCGAAGTATTCCCAGTTTTAAACG
>CALBGK010000025.1 GCA_937893115.1 uncultured Erysipelotrichaceae bacterium
ACACAAGACTCTATCATATCTTCTTCAACAAAATCATCACCATCAATAAACATGATATATTCGCCAACACATCTATCTAAGCCATAATTTCTAGCATCTGATAAGCCACCATTTTCTTTAATATATGACTTAAAACGATTATCTTTTTTTACATATTCATCAATAATCTTTTGCGAATTATCTAAAGAACCATCATTGATACACAAAACTTCAAAATCATCATAAGTCTGTCTATGCAAAGACTCTAGATTCTTAGCCAGATATTCTTCAACATTATAAATTGGAACTACAACACTAACTTTAGCCATTATTTCACCTCATCCAAATAGTATACAGCATATCTAGCAGTCGAATATTCGCTACGTTTAAAACGACCGTCTTCTTCCGCTACATCAACTAGTGGTACAAACTCGCCATTATAATCAACATATTGGCCAAAGTCGACAACCAATATGTCGTATTCTGATGCCACTAGTAAATCATTCGTTTCACTATATAACGGCTCATCATCCGGCCTAAAGCCATTATAGCTATCTGTATCAGGGAAGAATATCAAATATAATTCATAACTATTTTCATCAAAGTCATTATAATTGTAGCGTTTCTCTTTCCCGATTAAATAAGTTGATCCTTCAATAAAGCTAGGCATATAGAAAGTACTGGTGATAATGGCTGGACTATCTATATTTTTATCTTCGACCATCTTCCTAACATTATATATTACTTCTAGCTCGCTATTTTCTATTTTAAATAGATGATTATAGTCTTCATCAGGAATAAACGACTCATGCCAATAAGTAGGAATTTGGGCAATAGCTAATATTGAAGATAAGACTAAAATTAATACATTGTAGATGTCTTTGAATTTAATATTATTACCCAGATAATAGATAAAGTAGATGATAGTAAAATGGTTGATAATAATGTCATATGAGCGATAATATACCCAATTTATCTGATTCATAAAGGTACTACCAAACGGATTAAAGAAGACAACAATAAGTACCCATGACATAATAGAGAAATTATCTCTTCTATTTTTAATCAGATAATAGAATAGAGGTATTAGAACCATCAAATTAAATATCCAATGTTTGTAGTCATAGAAGTCAAAATAGTCCCAAGACATATCTTGCACTTCAGAGTAGTTAGTAAAGAATCTATCGATATTAAATGGGTTGTGAGTTATTACTGTTGATCCAACAATAAAGATTAAAGCACAAAAGATGATGGTGCCAAAACGTAAATACTTATTTTGATATAGTTTTAGTAAGACACCATTTAGCAAGTATACAACAATTACTAATACTAGACTTCCAACAAATACCCACCACTTAAGGCCTAACTTAGTAACCAAAATATTTATCACAGGTATCAATAAGACGATAGAATAATATTTTAATAAATCTTTTTCTTTATCATATAATACAAAGAATAGTCCAAATAAGGCAAATACAAAGGAGAAAGTGCCAGTAGAAGATACTGCGCACATACCTAACATTGCCATCATAAACATGAATAACCATGTCTTGTCATAGTCTTTGAAATATCTAAATAAGAAGATAGTTGCGATGGCATGTATAGACATACGATAGTTATTGCCAATAAAGCCCAGAGCATTATTGTAGTAGAAGTTACCCATAAAAAGAACTAACAAAACAATAAAGGCGATATTTAATATCTTATTATTGCTACCTACTTCTTTAATAGCTAAAATACTCACAGCCACAAAGATGGCTGTCTGAATGATTTGAAAACCCCAGGCAAAGGCTGGTAAGGTCTCAAAAGATATGCCAATAAAACCTAATACTGTTCTAAAGATATAGATGATATATGGAATAAAATAGTAATATGATTGAAATACATAGGTAATCCATTGTACATCAGTATTTGGATAAGTGCCAAAGTGAGGATGTAGGGTATTCATGGCTTCATTACCAATATTGAAGCTAATCATATTGATATAGTATATCTGATCAAAGCCATGAGGCTCACCTAAAGTTCTATTCCAAGTGATTAATAATTGAAATATCAATAATATAAAAAAGATAATATATAACTTATAGTCTACTTTAAATGATAATTTCTTAAAGTCTTTGACTAATATAATCACACTAATAATAAATAGAATCGTATATAAAATAACTAAATGATAGAAATTGCCATTAAAGGCTGTAATAGGCCATGAAATGAGATAAAGTATAGCCATAACGAATAAAAAACCGACGACAAATGAAAAATTCATCGGTTTTTTCTTTATCTTCATTCAAAATATATGAGCAACAAAAAAGGATAAAGTAAGTATTGCACTAATCTACCTCACTATTTTTCTTCATCAATAAGTATAAACCACATGCAGCATATGGCAATAGATACATATAATACTGATAAAGATATATAGCTTTAGTCTCCCAGAATAGATGGAACAAGAAACCACCGAAGACAATAACTCCGCCAATTAGTTCAAGTAAGGTGATTTTCTTGAAGTGTTTAATCATATAGACAAGTAATCCTATAGATACTATTGTCGATGTAGCGTCCCATATCTCATTTAAGACATCATTGATATCTCCACTGATAACCGATTCATTAAATTCAGTTTGTGGTAACTCTCGATATTGAGCAAAAGTTTCATATTCTGGATTAGCAAAGGATACTAAAAACTTCTGGGCATAGAATCTTGGGATAAGATATGGCTTCTCTTTAAAATTTTTCAAGACACCGTCAATAAACTCTTTCGCTCTTTGTTCGGTATATTCAGCTACAAAACCATTTTCGTGGTGATATACTTCAAACTCATTCATGTAACCACCAGGATGGCGAGGATCATAATTAATACCATAAGCTATCCAACACAAACGAGGAAGCTTATTACTATAATCATTACCACTTCTTAACTCCCAAAACTTAGTAACACCTGTAGTACAGATAAATTGCCCAATAATTACTAATATAACCAAAATACTGAGCTTCCATTTCTTTTTATCAATAATATGAATAATTATATAGATTATTTCAGCTACTAGAACTATCATACTATTATTCTTAATAGCGACAGAGATGATAATGCTTATGCCTGAGATAATAAGATAAGATAATTTATTTTCTTTAAAATATTTAATGAAGAAATAAACTGAGAATAAAGCACTGGCGTAAGATACGACATTGCCATAGACAAAGAAGGCATAGAAGACAAATTGCATCGATAAAAACATCAAGAAAATAGTTATTGTATTGATATCTTCATTGTTAAATAATTCATACCCTATTTTATATAAAGAGTAATAACCAATAAGGACAAAGACTAAATTAACTAGGCGAATAGCGGTTGTCGCATTATCACCAAATAATCTAGTGAATATCATAAAGTAACTAACTAAACTTAGATTATGTGGATAAGTATTAATATAGCTCTTATAACCCAGTGGTCCATAGTCTCCTTGTCCTACCAAGTTAGCTGCTCTATAGCAATTATAGGCATCATCAATCTCTATTAAGACGGGATGATTAGAAAAAATCCAATAAAGTCCAAGTACAACACAAGCTATAAGAAAGATGATTAAAAATATCTTATTATTAATCTTAAAATTAGCTTTGTGTAAATATAAAAATAATATAAGTAGTAGTATGCCCACTATTATGATATGTTCAATCGTAATACCAAATAAATAGTGAGCTTCATTACTACCAACATTATATTGTCGAACAGTAAAAAAGATATTCGCAACTGCATATACGACAATAAAGATATAGAAGCAATATTTCGCTATATTTTTACCAAGACTCTCTAGTTTCATAATCACCTTTCAAACATGTATAATGCATAATCATCATTTTCATAGATAGGATAAGTTCCACATTCATCTATTTTATATGTGAGAGAGTAGTAGATGTCTTCTTTCTCGTCATAATATTCTATAGATTTATCTTGAACAATGAAATCAACTTCAGCCTCATTTATATATTCACACATATGCCCATAATCAGGATTATCTGGTTGTGCTTCATCGCCATAGTATAAAACTGGATAGAAAATGACATACAATTCATTTTTAGCCTCGTCCCAATTATCATTAATCCTATATTCACGACCATAGAGATATTCTCCATCAGGAATAAAAGATAGAGTTCTAAGATTTGGTGTTATAATAAATGGCCTTCCTATTTTATTATATTCTATTTCATCTTTTAATCTATTTAAGACATCGAGCTCATTTTTATCCATTTTATATAAATAGTCATAGTTATCTTGAGGTTTAAAGCTACCATGCCAATAGAGTAATGATTTAGGGCTTTCGCTAGTTACCATGGCACATACGAGCACTGTAGCTATAATGCTATAAGCATATTTAAATTCAAGCATCTCTTCTAGTTTCTTAAATAGCCATACTAATATGAATGGATTAATTATTAAGTCATAAGCTCGATAATAAACAACATTTATT
>CALBGK010000026.1 GCA_937893115.1 uncultured Erysipelotrichaceae bacterium
ATATCGTCGTATTGGCTGATGACTATTCTGTTGTACAAACTTATTGTAAAGGTGTTTCTTATCTTTAGACATTATGGTAAAATGGTCTAGTAAATAAAGGAGTGAATTATTGTGGGAATTGGTGAAAAAATTAAGAATTTCATCGCTCCAGAAGAAGCGGATGAAGAACTAGAATTGACACAAGAAGAAGCTGATACATTGAGCACATATGAGCAACCAAAGGTTAAAGGTGCTAGCCACATTGCTGCCAATGCCAATATAGTATTATTTGAACCTAGAACTTTTGAAGAAGCAGAAGAGATAGGTCTTCATTTAAAACAGAAGAAAGCATGTGCTGTCAATCTACATCGTATGCCTCATGAATATCGCCAAAGAATTATCGATTTCTTATCTGGTGTTATTTATGGAGTTGATGGTTCAATCAAGAAGATTGGTGAAAATGTAATCTTATGTGCTCCACGCACTATGCCAGTTGGCGGAGAAATCACCTTATCTTCTGACGAGGAACAATAAATAAAAACTGTGATTAATTCGCAGTTTTTTATTGAAATCATCAAACTATAGGTTTATTCTATTAACAGTATGTTTACACTATTGATCGTAACTTTTATTGCTGGTGTTGTCGGTACAGGATTAGGTGGTTTTATCGGGGTCTTGTTTAAAAAGGATTCCAATAGAACTATTTCATTACTACTAGCTTTTGCAGCCGGGGTGATGTTGTCTATTGTCTGCTTTGATTTGATTGAAGGAGCTATCGCTACTGGTATTGATATTATTTATACTGTCTTATCTATTATATTAGGAGTAGTGATTGTCTATATCCTCAATTATTTAATCGATAATAAGTTTAATAAGGAAGTGCCGCATATCACTAATGACCATCCAGAAACTCACGATGACATAGATGAGTTAATTCATGCTGACCACTATAATGAACATGTCAAGAATAAAGCCTCTAAGTTGTCATTATTTGTCGCAGGTATAGTCATGGCTTGTGCTATTGCCCTACATAATATTCCTGAAGGAATGACAATAGGTGCTTCTTATATCTATA
>CALBGK010000027.1 GCA_937893115.1 uncultured Erysipelotrichaceae bacterium
GATCGAGAGCGTTTTGATGATTTTTGACTATGGTAATAGTGCTTGTCTATCCACTCAGGTTGGCTGCAACATGGGCTGTAGCTTTTGCGCTAGTGGCCTTTTGAAGAAACAGAGAAATTTAAGTGTTGGCGAGATAGTTCTGCAAGTCTTACAGATACAAATATATTTAGATGAAAGGGATGAAAGACTAGGAAATCTAGTATTGATGGGCACTGGTGAACCTTTTGATAATTATGATAATGTCATGAAGGCTTTGGCTATTATCAATCATCCATTTGCCCTAGAAATAGGTGCGCGTCACATCTCTATCTCTACTTGTGGTTTAGTGCCGATGATTTATCGTTTCGCTGATGAGGAAGTTCAATATAACTTAGCTATTTCTTTGCATGCTTCAAACGATGAATTGCGTAAGGAACTCATGCCTGTGGCTAAGGCATATAGTCTTAAAGAATTGTTTGCTGCGATAAAATACTACAGCGAAAAGAACAATCGTCGCATCACTTTTGAATATCTATTACTTAAGGATGTCAATGACCAAGCGAAGAATGCTGATGAATTAAAAGAACTTCTCCACGGTATAAACGCTTATATCAATTTGATACCTTATAATACTGTCAAAGAAAAGGATTATAGCTCGTCAGGTGAAAGAGCGACTTTAAATTTCTATGACATGCTTAAAAAAAGGGGAGTAGCTGTTACTTTGCGCCAGAAAAAAGGTGATGATATCGACGCTGCTTGTGGACAATTAAGAGCTAATTATAATAAAGGATAGTTATGGAATTCTTTAGTTTGACCGACATAGGACTCGTAAGAGAGAAAAATCAAGATAGTTATATGACTGTATATAATGACTACAATGATTTTTTTGCGCTTGTCTGTGATGGTATTGGTGGTAACAAAGCCGGAGAAGTAGCTTCTGGAGAAGCAATCAAGTATGCTTTAGAATCATTTAATAACAGTGGGCCATTTGCCGATGATGAGGGTGTCAAAAAGTATTTACGCAATCTATTAAAAGGCATCAATGAGCATATCTATAAACTTTCTAATGCTTATTATCAATATCGAGGTATGGGCACCACTGCTACTGGCTTACTTATTACCTCACAGGGTTCGTATTGTATAAACATTGGTGATAGTCGAGTCTATGGTTTTAAAAATAATAAGATATTTAGACTGACAGAAGACCATACCTTGGTTAATGAACTTTTAAAGAATGGCGAAATATCTTATGAAGAGAGTTTGAATCATCCTAAAAAACATTATTTGATGAAGGCTGTAGGCATATGGGAAGAAGTGAGCGGTGATATTTTTAAAGTGCCACCTATGGATTACTATTTAGTTTGTAGTGATGGCCTACACGGTTATGTCAGCGAAGAAGATATCTTAAAAATTGTGAACAATGATGGTTTAAATATCTTACAGAAATGTAAAGAACTTATGCAAAAAGCCCTGATGAACGGTGGCTATGACAATATAACTTTAGTATTAGTTAAGAGGTAATTATGTCGGAATATATTGGAAAAAGATACATGATTATTAAAAATATTGGCAAGGGAGGCATGGCCGATGTATATCTTGCCCTTGATACCATTCTCAATCGAGAAGTGGCAGTAAAGGTACTCAAGGGTGAATTAGCTAGTGATCCAATTGCTCTAGAGCGTTTTAAAAGAGAAGCCCATGCGTCAACTTGTCTATCCCATCCTAATATTGTCGATATCTATGATGTGGGAGAAGATGACAATCGTCACTATATTGTCATGGAATATATCAAGGGTTACACTCTTAAAGAACTTATTTTAAAAAGAGGAGCTTTGCCATATAAAGAAGCAGTTTGGTTGATGAAACAATTATCGGGTGCTTTGATGGAAGCTCATCGAAATGGCATTATCCATCGTGATGTCAAATCTCAAAATGTTTTGATTAAAGCAGATGGCACGATTAAAATAGCTGATTTTGGAATTGCGCTAGCTCATGATGCGATGCAGATCACTTCCAAGGATTCGATTTTAGGTTCTGTTCATTACTTGGCACCGGAACTCACTAAGGGTGGTCAAGCTAGTATGCAAAGTGATATCTATTCATTAGGTATCGTATTTTTTGAAATGTTGACCGGAGATTTACCATTTAAGGGTGATTCTGCCATTCAGGTAGCTCTCAAACATGTCAAAGATGATATTCCTAGCGTTCGCGACTACAATTCTAAGATACCTCAATCAGTTGAAAATATCGTCTTAAAGGCGACGGCGAAAGACTTGAATGAGCGTTATGCCAATGTTGCTCTCATGTTGCAGGACCTAAATGTATGTTTAAAACCTGAACATTTAAATGATCCAAAGATCAGCTTAAATAAAGTTAATGATGAAGAATTTTTATCTAAGGCTAAAGTAGCTATCAGCGGTGAAAGTGGCAAGGATGTCAAAAAGAAAAAGAAGACCAAGAAGTCTTCGGCTAATGTCTCAATCTTTTATATCATCTTAGGTATCCTACTAGTGGCCACACTCATCATTGGAATATTATTTTTAAGTGGTGTCATAGGTAATTCTTCTTCTTTTGTAACTGTCCCGGATATTAAAAATTTATCTATAATCGAAGCTAATGACATGCTTAGTGACTACAGTCTCTCTATAGATTTGGACAACATTGAGCGCGTATTAACTGATGATATCGAAGAAGGAAAGATTATTTCATATTCGCCTAGTGAATGTGAAGTGGAAAAGGGCAGTAAGATAAGGGTTGTCGTATCTTCTGGCACCTATGGAATTATGAAAGATTATACTGGAAAATCAATTGATGAAGCCTATAATGAGCTCTTAGCCAAAAACTTTAATGTCACTATGAAACCGACAAAGAGTGACTTGACTCCTGGCACCGTCGTATCACAAGAGGGACTAGTTAGTGGTGATAAGTACAATCCTAATATTGTCAATGATGTGACTCTCTACTATAGCGAATATCCATCACTTATCTTAGAATTTGGTCTTAAGGGTCAAGATGTCAATGCGGTAAAAGCTAATCTTGAAGCACAGGGCATGAAGGTAGAAATGATAGAAATAAGCACCAATGATTTAACTGCTTCCGAATTAGAAAAATATGGTCCGATGACTGTTGTCAGAATAGACCCTGTCGAAGGTTCGACTTATACACAAGAAAATGACAATACTATTAAGTTATATTATTACGTTCAATGAAAGCTAGAATTATTAAGATAATATCTAATCAATATACCGTTCAACTTGAGGATAATACTATTTTAGAAGCATATCCCACAGGCAAGATGCGTTTGAAACAACGCCTTTTTGTCGGGGATTTTGTCTTACTTGAAAAAAGTGAGGGTAAGTATGGTATAGTCGATGTACTAGAACGTAAAAATGTTTTAAAACGACCATTTCTAGCCAATGTCGACCAAGCTTATGTCTTGATGAGTTTTAAAGACCCAAATTTTTCTTTTGAATTAGTTAATCGTTTAGTTATTTTAATTGAATATGCTGATGTATTGCCCATCATTGTCATAACCAAGGCTGATTTAGGCGATGATAAAGCTTTAAATAATATAAAAGAGTACTATAATCAAATTGGATTA
>CALBGK010000028.1 GCA_937893115.1 uncultured Erysipelotrichaceae bacterium
GAAAACTTATTCCCTCATGAAGCCGATGAGAAGATATTGGAGAACGCAAAAGGTGCAGCATAAGATATATTTTGATCACGCTTCGACAACTTCACTTAATCATGAAGTTAAAGAGAGCTATATAAAACTACTCGACAAATATTATAATAGCGATGCTTTATACGATGATGGCGTCGCTATTTATCGTATGCAAGAAGAGTCAAGAGTACGCATATTAAACCTGTTAGGTATTAAAAATGCTAATTTAATCTTTACTTCAGGAGCCAGTGAAGCTAATTCTTTAGCTATCAAAGGCCTAGCATTTAATAATCCTAACAAGAAACATTTAGTAACCAGCATCTATGAGCATGCCTCAGTCTATAATTCTTTTAAACAATTAGAAGATTTATTTAGCTATGAAGTTACTTATCTAAAACCAGATAAAGATGGAATGATAGGGGTCGATGATATTAAAAAACATATTCGTCCGGATACTTTATTAGTTTCCATTATGCATGTCAATAATGAGATAGGTTCGATTAATGATATTGATAGTATTGGTAAATATATCAAAGAAAATAGCCAAGCCTATTTCCACTCTGATATAACGCAATCACTAGGAAAGATAGATATTCCTTTTGAAAATCTTGACCTAGCAAGTTTTAGTGCCCATAAGATACACGGTTTAAAAGGTAGTGGAGCCTTAGTTTATAAAAATCATCTTGACTTATCAGCTCTTATTTCCGGTGGTCAACAAGAATATGGTATCAGAGGAGGAACATCTAATGCTCCTACTAATATCGTTTTAGCTAAAACTGTTCGTATAGCCTTAGAAGGTCAAAAGAAGCATGCAACTTATGTCAAAGAACTTCATGACTACTTAATATCTAAGCTTAAAGATTTAAGGGTGGAGATTAATTCGAGCGATAGGGGAATTGATAATTTAATCAATTTTTCGACTAGTATCAAAAGTGAAGTCTTGCTCAATCACTTCAATCTGCATGGCATAATGGTCTCTAGCCGCAGTACTTGTGGCTCTAGAGAAAATGAACCTTCTAGAGTTTTAAAATCGATAGGCGTCGATGATGAATATGCGATTAGAATATCGGTAAATGAAGAAAATAATAGACAAGAAATTGATTATTTTATTGATGTATTAAAGGAGGCAATAGAGAAATATGGATGAGATGATTTATGAATATATTGTAGTTAGATATGGCGAACTTTCTACTAAGGGTAAAAACCGTAAGGACTTTATCAAATGCTTAGTTAAAAATATTAAAAATGCTCTCATTGATTATCCTAATTTAAAATATAATGCCATGCATGATGGCTTATTTATCTATTTAAATGGTGAAGATTATAATGGGATAAAGAAAAAGCTCAAGAAGGTTTTTGGCTATTCTTATTTTGCAGGAGCGATTAAGACGGGAAGAGAAATTGAAGATATCGCTGCTACTGCTTTAAAGATAGCTGAAAATCATCCCTACAAGACTTTTAAAGTTCAAGCTAAGCGCAATGATAAGTCTTATCCTATTCATTCTGATGCTATCAATAGAGCAGTGGCATCACATATCTTGAAAAATACTGACTTAAAGGTCGATGTTCATAATCCGGAACTTATGATATATATCGTCGTTAAAAATGATGGCGCCTATATCATGGACCAAAAGATTAATGGCATAGGTGGTTATCCAGTAGGCGTAAATTCTAGAGCAATGTTGATGCTATCGGGTGGTATCGATTCGCCTGTAGCTGCTTTTTTGACGATGAAAAGAGGATTAAAGATAGAATGCATCCACTTTGCCTCGATGCCATATACGTCCAAACAAGCCTTAGATAAGGTTTATGACTTAGCTCATAGACTTAGTGAATATCAAAATGATATCATCGTTCATGTCATTCCTTTCACTGATTTACAACTAGCTATTTATGAGCATGTAGATGAATCTTATGCCGTAACCATCATGCGCAGAATGATGTATAGAATAGCCGATACACTATGTAAGAAAAGAAATATCAATGTCATCAGTAACGGTGAAAGTTTAGGCCAAGTAGCTTCACAAACGCCTGAGAGTATGACTGTCATCTCCTCGGTTTGTGATACATTAATTCTAAGACCGGTCTGCATGATGGATAAGCTAGAAATCATTGCCATTGCGAAGAAATTGGATACTTATGAGACATCTATTCTTCCATATGAGGATTGTTGCACAATCTTTACGCCAAAGAATCCTGTCACTCATCCAAAGAAGGATAAGTGCGAATATTATGAAAGTCTCTTTGACTATCAGAAATTTATTGATGAATGTGTAAATAATGATGAAATTGTCAAAATAGAATTTAAGACGAGAGAAGATAAATTTGAAGATATATTTTAGGGGGAGGTCACAATGAATATCTTTACACTTAGAAGAAATCGTTTGATGAATGAATTGAAAAACAATGCCTGTGTCATTTTATTTTCGGGTAAGGCAATTATGAAGACTGAAGATGAAAGCTATGACTTTTTTGTGAATAGAAATTTTTATTACTATACCGGAATTGATGCTGAAGGCATGGCCTTGATGATGACAAGAAATAATGATGTCATCACCCATAAGCTCTTTATTCTTCCATATGATGAATATCTAGCTAAATGGGTAGGGGGAAGAATGAAACCCGAAGAGGCGACTAGTATCTCTGAGATAGAAGATATCGAAGATATTAATGATTTAGATGAACAATTTGCTTCCTTCTATAATCGTACAAGAGGAAGAAGAGGCTTTAGTTTATATCTAGATTTATGGCACTATAATCCTGAACAACACTTAACTCCTGCACATGAATTTGCCGGAAAGGTAGCTAAAAATTATCCTAGCATTCAAATAAAAGATATCTATTCTTATATCACTCAATTCCGCTTGATCAAGGATGAATATGAGATTTCTTGTATCAAGAAGGCTATCAGTATCACTAAGAATGGTATTGAAGCGATGATGCATAATATCATGCCTAATCAAAATGAAATGTTTATGGAAGGAGTCTTCCAGTTCGCTCTCATGCGTTCATTATGTAAAGAGACAGCTTTTAAAACTATTGCTGCTAGTGGTAAAAGAGCGACAGTTTTACATTATTCCGACAATAACGATATCATGAAAGATGGCGAATTATTCCTTTGCGATTTAGGGGCTACTTATCAAAAATATAATGCCGATATCTCTCGTACTTTCCCAGTTAATGGTAAATTTACTGATCGTCAAAAAGAGATCTATGAAATTGTCTTAGCTGCTCAAAAAATAGTTGAAGAAAATGCTAAACCAGGAGTAGGTTTACGCCAATTAAATCAGATGGTCATTGAATTCTATAAGGAAGAACTACCTAAACATGGTTTAAATAAGGATGTCAGCGAATATTACTTCCACGGCGTATCTCATCATTTGGGTTTAGATACTCATGATGTCGATGGCGGTTTAGGTGCTACACTTAAAAAAGGCATGGTCATCACTAATGAGCCAGGCCTTTATATCGAGGATGAATCAATAGGGATTCGTATTGAAGATGATTTATTGATTACTGATAATGGATGTGAAAACTTAGCTAAGGACATCATCAAGAAGGTCGAAGATATTGAAGAATTAATGCGACATTAATTGATATACAACTATTTCAGCATCTGCATTTAAGCGGATGCTTTTATTTGTCATCCCTACACCATTAGTGACATCTAATACAGATGAATCGTGATGATACTTTCCATGATAGTAATTCTTACTACCGAATGGAGTATATAGAGAAGTTAAAAATGATAGATAAACTTGTCCACCATGAGAATGACCTGCCAACAAGTAATCGTTGTAAGATGGGATATCATCAAAGATATCTGGTGTATGACAAATAGCTAGATTAAAACTATTTTCATCAACATTTTGAAAGGCGACATTTATATCAGGATTACCTAGCGACAATGAATCGATACCTATCAAATTGAAACTTGCACCACTATCGTTATAGATATCAATACTCTCATTAGTCAACACTTCAAAGTCGGCATCATTTAAGATATTAGTTATCGCATTCTTAGTATTTTCACTATCCAAGTCATGATTGCCAAGTACCGCAAATTTACCATATTTAGCTTCTAATGATTTTAGAGCAGTGGTTAAGATCACCCTTTTTTCATCATTTAAAAGATTATTAGAATAGTGGTCGACAAGGTCGCCGCCGAATAAGATTAAATCGGGATCAAACATATTAATCTTATTTACGGTTTCATTTAGATAATCATCATCGATTACACCATAGTGCAAATCACTGAAGTAGACGATGGTAAAGCCATCAAATGATTCATCTAGTTTAGTATTGTTGATATATTCTTCTCTAACTTTTAATTGGTGAGGATTGACATAAAAGGCATTATAGTATGTTAGGGCAGCAAAAACAGCTATGCCTATTAAAACGATAATTAATTTCCTGAACTTCATAATAGTATTGTAGCTTATTTTCTATCTTTATTAAATCACATAATTTTACATAATTACGCGATATTTATGATGCAAATAGAGAGTATATTGAAATCATAAGTGATAAACACTTATTGCACGAAACCCCCTTATCGTGTACCATATTCTATCCCCTTATTTATAAAAAAGAATTGAAAGAACTTCTCCTTAGAGAGGTTTTTTCAATTTATTAAGATTTTTTTGAAATAACATAATTTTACATAATTGAACGAAATTTTTTAGACAAGTTTTTCATAAACTATAAGCGTAAGATAAATAGATATCTTACGGGTAAACATTACCATCCTATCTCCCCCTTTGTATGAAAATTTTATTAGATGATAATAACCTCGAAAGAGGTTTTTATCATGTGTTAGAATAAGTTTATGAAAAAGAAAATTATTGTTTTGTTGCTTGTAGTAGCTATTTCTATCGCCTCATTTTTTGCTTATAGATGCTATGAGGAAAATCGAGTAAGTGAATTATATCTAGCTAGTGATACTAATGAATTGGTGGCCTATGATGAAAATTTAATGGCTACTAATTTAGTTCGCGGTAAAAAAGTTCTGGCAAAAAATAAGTATCAAAATATTGATGGTCAAGATTATCGCCATGTCGAAGCAGATGGTAATACTTATTATATTTTAGATAGCAATTTAGTAGAGAATATACAAGATTGTATCTTAGAAGATAAGATGTATGTCAAAACTACTTCTTCACTTTTAGAAATGGATTCAGCTAATATCATCGGCCTATTAAATAAGGGTGATGATGTAGACATTATTGGCTATAGCGATTTATTAGCTGATGGAAGTGTCAAAATGTATCATGTGCGCCATAATGATTTAGAAGGTCGTGTCTATGCCAAATATTTAAGTTTAGATTTAAGCGTAGAGGATAATGCTTATTTGGATATTCATAAGTCAAGAGAAGACCTTTATGGTGGTGGAGATGCCTACAGTTTAGAATATACCTATGAAGAAAAACCACTATTTGAAGCTAATATCATGCCTGAAGTATGCAATACTCTTTATATCAACGGGTCTTCGATCGCTTATATCGATGACTATATCGACTTTGCACTCAATAATAATATCAATGCCTTTGTGATTGACATCAAAGATAGTCATATTCCGACCTATCAAGCAGAAGCGATGAAAAAATATTCGCCAACTGCTTATGATAATGCTTTGATGACAGCCGAAGAATTTAAAAATCAAATCTTAAAAGCTAAGGAGGCTGGAATTTATTTAATTGGGCGTATAACGGTCTTTAAGGATACAAATTATGCAATTGACCATCCTGAGGATGCTATTTTCGATAAGACGGAAAATGCGAGCCTTTATTATAATTCTTCATATTGGCCTAGCGCTTATAAACGTAATGTCTGGGTATATAATGTCGAATTAGCCAAAGAAGTCGTACTGAATTATGGTTTTAATGAGATTCAATTTGACTATGTTCGCTTCCCTGATCGCATCGGAGCGATGGAAAGCAATGGTGAGATAGATCTCTTAAATGCCTATGGAGAAACTAAGGCTCAAGCTGTACAACGTTTCGTCATGTATGCTGCTGATGAACTACATTCTATTAATGCCTATATCTCTGTTGATGTCTTTGGAGAGACATCTAATGCCTATGTGACGGCCTATGGACAATATTGGCCAGCTATTTCTAATTATGTCGATGTCATCAGTGCCATGCCATATCCAGATCATTTTAATATTCATGACTACGGTATTGAAGAAGCAGTTTGGGAAGTTCCTTATAAATTATTAGATATTTGGAGCAAGGATGTCCAAGTTAGGCAATCAGAGACACCATCAAAAGCTAAAGTTAGAACTTGGATACAGGGTTATGACAGCATTAAAGAACCATATGTAGAATATGATAGTACCAAGATTAAAGAACAGATTGAAGCCTTATATGATAACGGATTAAGTGATGGCTTTATTGTTTGGAATGGAGCATCAAGCCTAGAAAAATATCGAAGTTTTAGTGAAGCCTTTAATTCTTTAGATGATTAGCGATAATATTTTCCTTGCCAAGTATTTTCTTTAAGCATAAGCTTGTCGATATCATTTAAGATAGTTGTTTTATTTAAGACCCATAAAGGGGCAATTAAGTCTTCTTTGATTGGATCGCCAGTCAGTCTTTCGATAACGAC
>CALBGK010000029.1 GCA_937893115.1 uncultured Erysipelotrichaceae bacterium
CTATTTGCTCCCGATTTGATATAATATGTAATCATTTATCAACTTTTTTTGTGTGATTGATGAAGTTGGGTGCTTAAGAATATGTTGCAAATTAAAAATATCAAAAAAAAATATCAAACCGGTGATCTGATCCAGAAAGCATTGGATGATGTAAGTTTAAATCTCCGAGACAATGAGTTTGTCGCCATACTTGGCCCAAGCGGTTCAGGCAAGACTACCCTCCTCAACATTATTGGCGGGCTAGATCATTATGATGAAGGGGATCTGATCATCAATTCTATTTCTACTTCTAAATACACCGATAGAGATTGGGATTCATACCGTAATCACACTATCGGTTTTGTCTTTCAATCCTATAATTTAATACCTCATCAAACCTTATTGGCCAATGTCGAGCTGGCTTTGACCATATCCGGGATAAGTAAAAGCGAAAGAAGGCAAAGAGCATTAAAAGCTCTAGAAGATGTCGGCCTTAAAGAACAGGCCAATAAGATACCTAACCAGTTATCTGGTGGTCAAATGCAAAGAGTCGCCATTGCGCGTGCTTTAGTCAACAATCCCGATATTTTGCTTGCCGACGAACCCACTGGAGCCTTAGATTCTGAAACGAGCATTCAGGTCATGGATTTGTTAAAAGAAGTGGCTAAAGATAGATTGGTCGTCATGGTCACCCACAATCCTGAATTGGCGTACAAGTACGCTACCAGGATAGTTGAATTAAAAGACGGAAAGATCATCAATGATTCTGATCCATTTAAAGATGTAGATAATTTTAAAGCCATCAAGTATGACAATATGGGTAAATCATCCATGTCTTTGATGATGTCATTACAGCTTTCTTTCAATAATCTCAAAACTAAAAAAGCTCGCACCTTCCTAACAGCCTTTGCTGGTTCGATAGGCATCATAGGTATTGCTTTGATACTATCGATTTCAACAGGCGTCAACGATTATATAAGTTCCATCGAGCAAGATACTCTGTCTGAGTACCCTTTGGTAATAAGCAGTTCTGGTCTGAATATTTCCTCGATGATAGGCAACAATAATGAAGATAGTACTCAGGGAGAAGCAGAAATAAGGGTCAGCAATATGATCAGCACCCTCTTTTCTTCCTTTTCAGCCAACGATCTTGAAAGTCTCAAAGACTATCTTGAAAATGGGGACTCTGATATCAAAGAACATGCCCGCGCCATCGAATATGAGTTCAATGTCACGCCTCATATCTACAGCAGCGATACATCATCTATCCACCAGGTAAATCCTGACAAAACATTTGCCTCATTAGGCCTTGGTTCTAGTAGTTCAGGCAACACTATGTTGTCATCTACCATGTCGACTGACGTATTCTATAAATTGCCAAAAGAAAGTTCTTTATATGAGGAACAATATGATATCAAAGCAGGAAAATGGCCAGAGAGATACGATGAATGTGTCTTAGTGCTTAGCAGTGAAGGCAAAATGAGCGACCTGTTACTATATAGTTTATGACGAACTGGTGCAGATGATAGATGATTTTGCAGCCAATAAAAATGTTGAAGCAGATAATGGAACTTTGACTTACAGATATGAAGATGTCCTCTATCATGAATTTAAATTAGTCAATCCTAGCGATTATTATCAATACGATTCACAATATCATCTATACGTCGATAAGACCAAAGATGAAGATTATATGAAAAAACTGATCGCTGATGGCGAGACAATCAAAATAGTCGGCATCGTACAGCCTAAAGAAAATTCAGATATCGC
>CALBGK010000030.1 GCA_937893115.1 uncultured Erysipelotrichaceae bacterium
TAACTTAACTTTCTTTTCAGCATCAGCTTTAAGTGTTTCTTTGAATTCATCTCTTGTCTGCTTAGCGAATTTTAAGTATTGATCTAAAGTCAATCCTTGGCCCATCAATCTCTGTTCATAATTTTTAACCATGTCATCAACTTCTTGGTTAATCATTACTTCAGGTACCTTTACTGTAGCATTATCAGATACCTTATTTAATACTTCTTCAGTAGCCTTATTAACTAATTCATTTTCTTTGTGATCGTAATGAGCTTTGCGAATATATTCTTTTAATTCATCTAAAGTCTTTACATCTTTTAGTTTTAAGTCAGCGATGAATTCTTCATCAATCTCAGGTAAAACTTTAAATTTAATTTCATGAACTTTAACTTTGAATGTAACAGCTTGGCCCTTTAAGTCTTCAGCGTGATAATTCTCTGGGAATGTCACATTGATTTCTTTTTCCTCTTCAGACTTCATGCCGATCAATTGATCTTCAAAACCAGGGATGAAGGCACCTGAGCCGATAACTAAGTCGTAGTTTTCAGCCTTGCCACCATCAAATGGAACGCCATCTTTAAATCCTTCAAAATCAATGACAACAGTATCACCATTTTCAACGATACCATCTTCTTTGATTTCCAGGTCAGCTTTCTGGTCTTGAAGCATCTTTAATTCTTCTTCGATCTCTTCATCACTGATGACGATTTCATCGATGTGATATCCAAGGTCTTTATATTGACCTAGTGTAACATCAGGTTTAACTGGACATGTGAACTTTAAGACACAAGTATTCTCATCGATAGTATCAAATCCTAATTCAGGACGATCAATAAGTTCAACATCATGTTCCTTAACAGCGTTCACCAAAGCATCTTGTGCTACTAGTTCAACTGCCTCCATTAAAATTTGTTGTTCAGAAACGTGTTGACGAATCATATTCTTAGGTGCTTGTCCTTTACGGAAACCTTTAATTTCAACTTTTTGGGCTATTTTATTGAAAGCTTTATCTTGAGCCTGTTTCCAAGCTTCATCTTCGATTTGTACTTTCAATTCTATTTTTCCATCTTCAATTTTATTAATTTCAGCCATGTTTTTCTCCTTTATAAGCTTTTGAATTATACCAAAAAAGCTAGCTATTTTCTAGTCATATACTTATATTTAGCACTTTTTAAGCAAAATCAATGTAATATTTGTTCGCTATTAGTTTTAGTTTCATCTTCCTCGAATAGCCGATAGATGTATTTGATAATATTATGAGCCATATCAGTGCCCTCTTCGTCTTCGATATTTAATGGCAGATACTTATAGGCTTGACTTGTAAATAGCTCAATTGCCATATTGTAGTAACTTGGGTTTTTATAAAACTCTTCTTTAAATATCTCTAGAGCTTTAAGATAGCCATCACTATCTTCGACCTTGATGACATAATATGGGATAAATTTATACTCTACGCCCGCTTTAATCATCTTAATCTCTTCTTTAATCTCTTGATTTATCAAGGTTGATACTAAGGCTACTTTGACATCGTCATAGACTTTATCGCTTTGCAAATTTTCTTCGATGACATCTAAATAATCGCGAATATTTAAACGATCAAAGTAATTAGCGGCCAAAAATTGATGTCTGATATCATCAGATTTCAAATACATAATGGCTTCATCGACAGACAATTCATCTTCTTTTCTAGGACTTAGATAATCTAATTCATCCAAGAAATCCTGTAATTTTTCCATTACATAAACTGGTACAAAGGGCATCAACAATTCTTCGTTGATTCTGTTGCGAGCTTCTTCATATTTTTTAGCTTCAATGAGCTCCTTGATTGAAGCAATCAATTCTTCATAAAAATCCATATCCGTATTATACAATAGCCTAAAAGAAAAAGCGATTAGTTCGCTTTTTCATACTTTTCCTTGCGGGCATATGTCGTATGCAAGAGTTCATGAGCTAGATGACTATTTGATATTCATCTAGACCTTCTTTATTCTTGATAGTGCTAGATACAAATGGTTGACCACCACCATTGATACAGCCACCCGGACATCCCATTATTTCGATGAAGTGATAAGGAGATAGGCCTTTGCGAATCTGTTCAAGTAATGGTTTAGCATTAGCCATGCCCGAAGCTACGGCTATCTTGACTTCTAGACCATCGATATTTAGCGTCGCTTCTTTAACTCCTTCTAGCCCTCTAACGGCAGTATAATCAACATTTTCTAAAGACTTGCCAGTAAGAACTTCACTAACTGTTCTTAATGCGGCTTCCATAACTCCACCAGTGGCGCCAAAGATAACTGCTGCACCAGTATATTGACCAAACAAGTCTTGATCAAATTCTTCACCCTTCAAGTCATTAAAAGAGATACCAAAACGTTTAATCAATTCAGCGCATTCTCTAGTTGTAAGTACGTAGTCGACATCTTGTATACCATCGTCATGAAGATTTTCTTTCTTATTGATTTCCACCTTTTTAGCACTACATGGCATAATAGATACATTTATGATATCTTCTGGCTTTAAATTATTAACTTTAGAGAAGTAGTGCTTAACAATAGAACCTAACATCATATGTGGGGACTTACAAGTGCTGAGATTATCCAAGATATCTGGATATTCAAATTCACAATAACGTACCCAACCTGGCGAACAAGAAGTGATCATCGGTAGAACCTTATGATTTTGAAGACGATCAATAAATTCATATCCCTCTTCCATAATAGTTAGATCGGCACCAAAGTTAGTATCATATACACGATTAAAGCCAATAGCTTTTAAAGCAGCAGTCATCTTCTTGGTGACGCCAGTTCCAATCGGCAGGCCAAATTCTTCGCCTAAGGCCGCTCTTACAGCTGGCGCTGTTTGTACAACTACAAATTTGTCTGGGTCACTTAATGCATCAATGACCTTGTCGACATCATTTTTAACACTCAAAGCAGCAGTTGGACAATTGATGACACATTGGCCACATTGCATACAATTTACTTCCGAAAAAGACATGTCCATGACAGGACCAACCGACGTCTTAAAGCCACGGTCGTGAAAACCTAAGATACCGAGGCCTTGAACCTTCTTACAAGTTTCAACACATCTTCCACACAATACACATTTAGATGTATCTCTAGTGATAGATATGGCATATTCATCAATAGTTCTCAGGCTTGTTTCACCAACATATTTCACATCTCTGATGCCCAATTCTTCACTTAAGGTCTGTAGTTCGCACTTTTGATTCCTACTGCAAGATAAACAATCTTTAGAATGATTAGATAATATCAGTTCAACAGTATTCTTACGTCCTTCAAGAGCCTTTTTAGAATGAGTGTATACTTCCATGCCATCAAAGATGGGATAGGTACAAGAGCTAACTAGGGTACGAGCTCCCTTGACTTCTACCAAACATACACGACATGCTCCTGATTTATTTATATCTTTTAAATAGCAGAGTGTTGGTATCTTGATATTGAGTGATTGGCAAACCTCTAAGATAGTTTGACCATCATCTACTTCATAAGCCTTATCATTAATCTTAATATTTATTTTCTTCATAAGTTCTATCCTCTTGTAATAGCGTTGAAACGACAAGTTCCATAACAAGCTCCACACTTAATACACTTCTTAGGGTCAATGTAATAAGGAACTTGACCTGGGACACCAGAAATAGCTTCGACTGGACATTCGCGTGAACATAGCGAACACTTGCGACACTTATCAGGGTCAATAGTGTAATGCAACAAGTCTT
>CALBGK010000031.1 GCA_937893115.1 uncultured Erysipelotrichaceae bacterium
ACACAAAGATCCTGTTGAGACTGAACAGATGATGAAGAAAAATGACATGTCAATTGTTGCCAAAGCATTACAAGCTCTTGTTCCTGAAACTAAAGTTACATTCGTCAATGCGACAAGAGGTGAAGAGCTAGAGAAGGCTATTAGTGAGATGCATGAAGGCGAAATCGTTTTGATGCAAAACACTCGTTATGAAAAAGGTGAAGAGAAGAATGACCCTGAATTAGGTGCGTATTGGGCTTCTCTTGGTGATTTATATGTATCTGATGCCTTTGGTTCAGTGCATCGTGCTCACGCTTCTACAGCAGGTATTCCTACTCATTTGCCAAGTGCTGTAGGTTTCTTGATTGAAAAAGAACTTAAGTATCTAGGACAAGCTCTAGATAATCCTGCTAGACCATTTGTCGCTGTATTAGGTGGCGCTAAAGTATCTGACAAGATCGCAGTAATTGAAAACTTATTAAAGATCGCTGACAAAGTAATCGTTGGTGGTGGTATGGCTTATACTTTCTATAAAGCTATGGGCTATGAAGTAGGTACTTCATTACTAGAAGAAGATAAAGTAGCTATCGCTAAAGAATTTATTGAAAAAGGTCAAGGTAAACTAGTATTGCCAGTTGATAACGTCGTAGCCAATGACTTTGATAATCCAACAGAAGTGAAAGTAGTTGCCGCCGATTCTATTCCTAGTGATTTCATGGGTATGGATATCGGCCCTAAGACTATCGAATTATTCACAAAAGAACTACAAGGCGCTAAGACAGTATTCTGGAATGGACCTATGGGTGTCTTTGAAAAAGAAGGCTTTGAAAAAGGAACTGTTGGTGTATGTAAGGCCATAGCTGAACTTGATGATTGTATGTCAGTCATCGGTGGCGGTGATAGCGCTAGTGCAGCTAAGAACTTGGGTTATGCAAGCAGCTTCACTCACATCTCAACCGGTGGTGGTGCTAGCCTTGAATATATGGAAGGTAAAGTACTTCCAGGCATCGCTGTAATCGAGGAGAAATAAGATGAGAAAACCTATTATCGTCGGCAACTGGAAGATGAATAAGACTTGTAAAGAGACAGTCGAATTCATCAAAGAAGTAGAACCATATCTTCATGATTCATGCACATATGGTATCGCTGCTCCTTTTACCGCATTAAAGGATGCAACATCGACCGCATCTAAACTCATCGTTGCAGCTGAAAACTGTCACTTTGAAGATAGTGGTGCGTATACTGGTGAAGTTTCAATTCCAATGTTGAAAGAATTAAATGTAACTCATTGTATCATCGGCCACTCAGAAAGAAGACAAATGTTCAACGAGACTGATGAAGCAGTCAATAAGAAAGTTAAGAAACTTATCGCTGAAGGTATTACACCTATCATGTGTGTCGGGGAAACTGAAGCTGAATTTGATGCTCATAAGACCGAAGAAGTTATTCGTCGTCAAGTAGAAAAGGGACTTGCTGATATGTGCCCTAAATGTGTAAGCGGAGTGGTTATCGCTTATGAGCCTATTTGGGCCATCGGTACTGGTAAATCAGCTACTAAAGAAATCGCTCAAAACTCTTGTGCCATCGTTCGTGATCAAGTACGCAAGATGTATGGTGATGAAGCAGCTAATAGTATTCGCATCCAATATGGTGGATCAGTTAAACCAAACAATATTAAAGAATATATGGCCATGGAAGATATCGATGGCGCACTAATTGGCGGAGCATCTTTGAAAGTTGATTCTTTCAAAGAGATTATAGATGCAACAAAATAAGAAAAGGAGATAAAGAAAATGCCAAGTATTATTGATATTTATGCTCGTGAAGTACTAGACTCACGCGGCAATCCAACTGTTGAAGTTGAAGTTGTTACTGAATCAGGCGCATATGGACGTGCTATCGTACCTTCAGGTGCTTCAACTGGTGAAAGAGAAGCTCTAGAATTGAGAGATGGTGACCCTACACGTTTCTTAGGTAAGGGTGTTACTAAAGCTGTAAGCAATGTCAATGACATCATCGCCCCTGAATTATTAGGTATGGATGTTACTGAACAAAATGAAATCGACCAAGTTATGTTAGAACTAGATGGCACTAAAGACAAATCTAAATTAGGTGCTAATGCAATTCTAGGTGTATCTATGGCTTGTGCTAAGGCAGCTGCTGATTTCTATGGTATTCCATTATACAAATACTTCGGTGGTTTCAATGGTAAAGTATTACCTGTGCCAATGATGAATGTCTTAAATGGTGGTTCACACGCTGATACAACTGTTGACTTCCAAGAATACATGATTTTCCCAGTTGGTGCAAAGAGCGTTAAAGAAGCTATCCGTATGGGTGCTGAAGTATTCCACAACTTACGTAAAGTATTAAAAGCTAAGGGCTATAATACTAACGTTGGTGATGAAGGCGGATTCGCTCCTTCTTGCAAAGAAGGTAATGAAGAACCTTTGAAATGTATCGTTGAAGCTATTGAAGCTGCAGGTTATAAACCAGGTGAAGATATCTGCATCGCTCTTGACGTAGCAGCTAGTGAATTCCATAACCATGATACAGGTCTATATGAATTATCTAAATCAGGCCAAGGCAATAAGACTACTGATGAGATGATTGATATGTATGAAGAATGGATCGATAAATATCCTATCATCTCTATCGAAGATGGTCTTGGTGAAAGAGACTGGGATGGTTGGAAGAAATTGACTGACCGTCTAGGGGACCGCGTTCAATTAGTAGGTGATGACTTATTCGTTACTAACCCAGCTATCCTTAAAGAAGGTATCGAAAAGGGTATCGCTAATGCCATCCTTATTAAAGTTAACCAAATCGGTACTTTAACTGAAACATTTGACGCTATCGAAATGGCTAAAGAAGCTGGCTATACATGTGTAGTTTCTCACCGTTCTGGTGAAACAGAAGATACAACTATTGCTGATATCGCTGTAGGTTTAAATGCTGGACAGATCAAGACTGGTTCTATGTCTCGTACAGACCGTATCGCTAAATATAATCAGTTAATGCGCATCGAAGATGAATTAGGAAGCAGTGCTAAATACTTAGGTAAAGATGCTTTCTACAACATCAAGAAATAAACAAAATCTTTAAAGTATTTGTGGATATCGAGCAATCGGTATCCTTTTTTATGCTTATAAGATAATTAATATATAATACCTAATACTCCAAACTTAATTATAATTAGGGAAAATCTTTAATTACGGGGATACCCTTCATTTTTGTATATAGTATTTGTATATAGTATAAGAAAAGCCGCCAGCAATGACGGCTTAATACTTTAATAACAAGCAGGTGATCCATCGCAACGCTTATCAGTTGCGCCGCATAGAACCCCTGTTTCTGGGTCTCTCCAGATAATCTGTGCACGACCCATATTTGGTTTATAATTTCCTTTAATTAAATCATGGCCCATTCTACACAGTTCATCAAAGATATATTGAGGCATATCGCTTTCGACCATTACGGTTTTTCCGCTTTGCCAGAACCAACGTGGTGAATCTATGGCAGCTTGAGGATTCATGTGGAAATCAATTGTATTTGTTAATAGTTGCATTTGTCCTTGAGGTTGGATAAAGGCACCAACACAACCAAATGGTCCAATTGCCTTTCCATCTTTAGTTAAGAAACCAGGAATGATGGTATGGAAGGATTTTTTTCCACCTACTAACGCATTGGCTTTTGTACTATCTAATGAGAAGGCGCTACCACGATTGTTGAGTGCGAATCCATAGCCAGGAACTACCATGCCAGAGCCGAATCCGTGGAAATTACTTTGAATGAAGCTAACCATATTGCCATCCTTATCTGCTGTTGCGCAATATACAGTGCCTCCTGGTTCAGGGCTGCCTGGTGTAGGAATCAATGCCCTATCGCTTATTAGTGAGCGACGTTCATCAGCATAGTTTTCATCTAACATTTGTTCGGGAGTGAATTTCATGTAACGTGGGTCGGTAGTATAATTCAATGAATCAATAAATCCTAGTTTCATCGATTCAATCATTAAATGATAGGTTCTTGCGGTTTCTTTTGTTCCTTCTGGCAAATCGAAACCTTTTAAAATATTTAGTGCCATTAATAATGAGATACCATTGCCATTTGGTGGGATTTCCCATACATCATAGCCTCGGTAATTAACCGAGATAGGCTCTACCCATTCTGGTTTATATTCTGCTAAATCCTCTAGGCTTAATACGCCACCACATTCTTGAGCATGTTTGACCATGGCTTTAGCGATATCTCCTTTATAGAAATCATCGCAGCCGCTCTTTGCCATCTGACGCAAGGCTTTTGCGACATCTGGGTTTTTGAATATCTGCCCTGGAGTAGGTATTTTTCCGTTTGGAAGATAGTACTTTCTCCAT
>CALBGK010000032.1 GCA_937893115.1 uncultured Erysipelotrichaceae bacterium
CCAGAGTCATCACTATAGGTCCAAAGGCAGGCAGAGAACCAAGTGGGGTAAAACAGAAGATAAATTCTATTCCTAATAGAATAGCGAATAAAGTCATTTTTTTAATTTTCATATTTCTCATCTCAATAAAGTATCATTATCATTTCTAGGTGTCATATCTGCTTCATAGAAGTCGAGTGTTTCTTCTTTGGAGCGCTTACTGGCTATGACCCAAGCGTGGTAGGCAGTAGATAGATTAGACTTCTTTTGACGGTCAATCTTAGAAGGTAAAAGATAGCTGAATAGACAACCGAAGGCTGCACCGATTGCGGTATCGATGATTCTGGCTATGGTATAGGCAACATAATTGTCTTCAGGTTGTGTATACATGACGACAAAATATATTACGATGGCTGGCTGTATAGCGCCGCTTGATCCTAACAAGGTATTTAAATAGAGAAGCACCACAACGCCGATGGCCATATATATCTCAGGCAAGATATTTAATGGATTGGTCCAATAGATGTGGTACAAAGCCAAGATTACCAAACCACCAGTCAGTGTTCCTATGCTTCGATTAAAACCGTGACGAAAGCCTTCGTTGAATTGACTACCGCAAGAAAAGGCAGCGCCTATGAGGGCAAAACAAGGATTACGTTTTAATAGATAGATGTAGATGATGCCTAAGATGAGGCATGCCAAGGATGTCTTAAGAGTTCTTAGCCCTATTTTTGGTATAGATTTCCTTTTGTTCATAAAAATTATTCCTTAGTTGTATACAGGAATATTCTAACATAAGGAAGGCATTATCTAATTAAAAAAGTCGTCATTATTGACGACAATTAGTTTTTTGATTCTTCACTTCCGTGATGTTCGATATGCTCTAACTCACGTTGGAACTTAATCTTGTGCATTTTCTGTTCTTGCTTAGATTCTATCTCGTGATTGATGATGATAGCTAAGAATATTCTAATCAGAATCAGGCAGCCGATGAAGAACATGTCCTCATATGATTGCACGATGATAGTGTGTAATATTTCGCCGATCAACAAGAACTCAAGTGCTAAAGCTAATCCTTTGGATAATTGTAAGTGAACAGGTTCACCCTTTATATATGTTATCAATCCTCTGATTCCACTATGTATCAAAACTGCTACACCTACGTATTCAAAAAAGAGAACACAATATTCGATGATGATATGTAAAATTTCGTTTCCAATTTCTAACATTTAATCCTATCTCCTTTCAATCTAAAACATTGTACCATAGTTTTAATAAAATAAAACTTTTTTATCAAAAAGATAAAAATAAAAAAGATCAATATAAAGCAGTCAAAAATGCTATAGGCAATAATATTTATACGTTCATTGATGATGTGAGGAGCGGAGAATTGATATAAACGTTTACTTGTTTTGCCATTCGATCAAAGATAATTTATCTCTGCATATCTAAAAAGAGATCATGTTATAGATTATTATATTGAAAGTTATATACCTTTATTCTTACAAACCAAGAATACAATAAACTTTACTAATCATTTACATTAGTATGCTTATGATGCTGGGATGCGCTATCTCTCCACACATATCTTTTAATCTATAAAAAATATTAGCACTCTTATTGACAGAGTGCTATATAAGTGTATAATAAGTCTTAGTCAAGGAGGAAAATATATGATTAAACCATTATATAACAATGTTTTATTAAAAAAAGAAAAAGCCTTAAACGAGACTAAAAGTGGCATTATTTTAAGCCAAAAAGAGAAAGATGAAGATTATGCTGTGGTAGTTGCCGTCAGTGATTTAAAAGAAGTTAAAATCAATGATAAAGTGTACACTATGCCTTTAAAAGCTGGTGACAAAGTAATGTATAAAAAGTATTCTGGCACTAATATCAAAGATAATGATGAAGAATATATCCTTATCTCAGCTGAGGATATACTAGCTATTGTAGAATAGGAGTGATTATTTATGGCAAAAGAAATCAGATATTCAAAAGATGCACGTAGAGAGATGCTCAAGGGTGTTGATACCCTGGCAAATGCAGTTAAGACCACTTTAGGCCCTAAAGGTCGTAATGTCGTATTAGATAAGGGTTATGGTTCACCGCTCATTACTAATGATGGTGTTACTATCGCCAAAGAGATTGAGCTAGAAGAACCATTTGCTAATATGGGTGCTAAGCTTATCTACGAGGTTGCCAACAACACTAATGATACTGCTGGTGATGGTACTACTACTGCTACTTTATTAGCTCAATCAATGATTCATAAAGGCACCAATCCAGTCTTACTTCGTGAAGGTATCGAAATGGCATCTAAGAAGGTTGCAGAAATCTTATTAGAGAAAGCACACAAGATTGATTCTAGTAATGATATTGCATCAGTTGCTTCTATCTCTAGTGGATCACACGAAATTGGTCAGATTATTTCTGATGCAATGGAAAAGGTTGGCAAAAGCGGTGTCATCAATGTCGATGAATCCAAGGGCTTTGACACATCGCTTGAGGTTACAGAAGGTTTGAGATATGACAAGGGATATATCTCTCCATATATGGTAAGTGATAGAGAAAAGATGTCTATTGAGATGGATAATCCATTAATTATGGTTACTGACCAAAAGATATCTACTATCCAAGATGTCTTATCATTGCTTGAACAGATTGTCCAAATGAATAAGCCACTATTAATTATCGCTGATGATATTGAAAATGAAGTTATTTCTACACTCATCGTCAATAAATTAAGAGGCACATTCAATGTCGTGGCTACTAAGGCTCCAGGATTTGGCGATAACCAAAAAGATTCTTTGAGCGACATCGCTATCTTGACTGGCGCTAAATTCATCTCTAAGGACTTAGGCATGAATTTGAAAGATATGACTATTGATGACTTAGGCACATGTAAGAAAGTCATCGTGGAAAAAGACCATACAACTTTGATCGAAGGTGCTGGTTCAAAAGAAGAATTTGACGCTCGCGTTAAAGAGATAGAACATCTAGTTGCTAACACTGATTCAGAATATGACAAGAAACGCTTACAAGAACGTTTGGCAAAACTTACTAATGGTGTAGCTGTCATCAAAGTTGGTGCGACAACTGAAACCGAATTAAAAGAAAAGAAACTGAGAATCGAAGATGCTTTGAATGCTACTAAGGCAGCTATTGAAGAAGGCATTGTTGTCGGTGGTGGCGCATGTTTAGTCGAGATTTACAAGACATTAAAAGAGACTTTGACTAGTGATAATCAAGATGTCTTAAAGGGTATTCGCGTCGTACTTGACTCATTGACTGAACCACTATATCAGATTGCGGAAAACGCTGGTTATAATGGTAAAGATATCGTCGAAAAACAATTGCAGAAAGATGTAAATATCGGTTTTGATGCCAAGAATGGCGAATGGGTAGACATGTTTGAAAAGGGTATTGTCGATCCATGTAAAGTTACAAGATCTGCTATCTTAAATGCTGGCAGTATCTCTGGCTTGTTCATCACGACTGAAGCTGCTGTCGGTGAAATCAAAGAAAAAGAACCTCCAATGCCAAATCCAGGCATGGGAATGTACTAATAAGTAGTTGAGATATTGGCCCTAGACTTATTGTCTAGGGTTTTTTATAATTTTTACTATGAGAATAAGTAATGGAAATTTAATTATTGAAAAGATAGAAGAGAATTATCATATCATTTTAGATGAACATCTCTATGAAGCTGATTTAAATCATCCATCAGCTATTAAAGTGGGTGAAGACATCATCCCTTTTAGTAGTCCTAGATATACAAGAATTATTAATTATAAAGACCATGAAGCGATAGAGACATATTATGAAAATACGGCTGATACGAGTTTATGTTTAAAGACATTAGTATATATTGGCGATGATAATAAGGTCGAGTTTAGCTTTAATGTGCTTCGAGATGATGAAAGAGTGAGTGAGATATTATTTCCTAATGCCTTTAAGAATTTAAGCAGAGATGGTTATACTTATTTGCCTTATGGGCAGGGACTATATATTCCTAATGAATATGATTATGAATATAAAGATTTACATTTTGATGGCCAATTTGGAAGTTCAGCAGCCTACATGGCCATGTATGGACAATATGATAATGGCTATGGTTATTTGACTATCGTCAATACTTATTGGGATACAAAGTATGTGATATATCATGAAAGTACTAAGTTAGGAACAGGCATTCAATTAAGACACCTGCCATCTCTTGGCAAATATGCCTATTTGCGAAAAGCTACCTATTATTTTGAAAAGAACTTAGATTTTAATAGGGGTGCTAAGATATATCGAGAATATGTCAAAGAAAAGGGCATCTATAAGTCCTTAAAAGAAAAAAGAACCTTACTGCCTAGTATCGATAAGCTCATAGGTGCTTCCCTGATTCATTTTGGTATTAAGACACATATCAATGAAGATTCTAGATTTTATGATAAATATGATATGTCTAAAAATGATAAGCTAGTTGCTTTTAAAGAGCGTTTAAATGAGATTAAAAAGATTAGAAGTGACTATGATATTAAACTGGCTTGTCATCTTGATGGCTGGACTCATAGGGGATATGATAATGGGTATCCTGATGTTTTACCGGTTAACGAAGAAGCTGGTGGAGCAAGTGATTTGTGCTTATTGGCTGATGAGTTTTTTAAAAATGATGAGATCTTCATCTTGCATGATCAATATCGCGACTACTATTTAGACAGTGATGATCACAGCGAAAATAATGCCCTAGTCTTAAAGGACAAGTCTCTTTTTGAACAGGCAATATGGGCAGGAGGAAGACAAAATTACTTATGTGCTAGCTTGGCAAAAGACTATGTCAAACGCAATGTCGATGCCTTGCTAAGTCAAGATATCAAGCTTGGTGGCTATTATCTTGATGTCTTTACCTGTAATGAATTAGATGAATGTTATTCAGATAGACATCCTATGACTAGAAAAGAATGTGCTGAATATCGTAAAGATTGTCTGAGATATCTTTTAACTAAGAATATCCTAGCAGCCAGTGAAGAAGTGAGTGATTGGGCTAATGAAGTTTTAGTTTTCGCTCATTATGCTCCTTATGAATTCATGCTTAAGGATAAGGGTGCTAAGCGTATGGGAAAAGCCATCCCTTTATTTAATTTAGTCTACCACGACTCTCTTATCATCCCTTGGCCTATGGAAGTATATGATGAAGATTATATGTTATATGCATTGTTAAATGCTGGTATTCCTTATCTAATTAGAGAAGGAGCTTATCCTAATACTGATGGTTTTTTCAAATCTAAAGATATCAGTTTTGCTGAAAAGGTTAAAAGGTCTAAGATAGTAGCAGACTTACATAATAAACTTGCCTATAGAGAGATGTTGTCATATACATTCTTAGATGATGAAGGACAAAGAGCCATCTATGAAGGTGGTATAAATATTAATATTTGGCCTAAACTAAATAAATATGAAATTATTGAAGAATAAAAATATTTTCACAATATTAACACAATTGGATGATTAAATATAAGCATAGTAATTTTTTCATTTAATTTTCCTAACGGATAGAGCGTAATGCTCTTTTCTTTTTTAGGTGATTGACTTTTATTTTTAATCGTACTAAAGTAATATCATACACGAAAACGTTGAAGTGAAGTAGTAGGTAAAAACGATCGTGATAGAGAGGCTATGGTTGGTGGAAATAGCTACGTGACTTTTATTGAATTCCTCACGGAGTAGGGTATTTGAATTAGAAGTAGGATACCACGATTGACACCCGTTAAAGTGTTGTGGCCATGATGGTGGTCGCATGAGTCTAGTTTTTTACTAGAGAATAAAGGTGGTACCGCGAGCAACAATCGCCCTTTGATTAGGGCGATTTTTTTATGGAGGTGGAGTATGAAGAAAGTTATTCTAATTCTATTAGCATTATTGATTATTACAGGATGTAGTAGTGAAAATGTGGAAAGCAGTGATGATTCAACTATCAAGATTGGAGTCTTACAATTGATGGATCACGAATCATTAAATTCTGCCTATGAAGGATTCAAAGACGCTTTAAAGGATAATGGTTATGATGAGACCAAAGTGAGCTTTGAATACCAAAATCCTAACAATGATAAGTCTGCATTAGCGACCATGGCTCAATTTTTAGTCAATCAAGAGTGTGAATTGATTTTAGCCATCGGTACAGGTGCTGCACAAGCTCTTCAACAGGAAACAGTTGATATTCCTATTCTAGGAACAGCTATAACTGATTATGTCGATGTAGGTCTTGTAGCATCTAATGAAAATCCAGGGAGCAATATTTCCGGAAGTAGTGACTATGTAGATATGGCTATACAGATGGATTTAATTGAAAGATTTATACCAAATGTTAAGACAGTTGGCTTGATTTATACTTCTAGTGAAGAAAATTCTATCATTCAAGCGGAAGCGATGAAGGAAGAATGTGCTAAAAGAGGTTGGACAGTTGTTGAAAAGACGATTTCAGATTTGACCATGGTCAATGATACGATGATGTCGTTTGTAGGTGAGATTGATGCCTTATATATTCCAACTGATAATCCTCTAGCTTCCTCTATGGCTAGTGTTGATATCGTCGCTAAAGAAAATAAGATACCAGTATTTGTCGGATGGGATTCTGGCGTTAGTGATGGAGCTTTAGCTTCTATCGGTATCAATTATTATGACTTAGGTTATAAGACTGGTGAAAATGCAGTAAAGATCTTAAATGGTGAAGTGAATATCAGTGAAATGCCTGTATACTTCATGGATGGCGAAAGTGCTACTGTCTATTACAATAGTGAAACAGCTGAAAGTATAGAGATTGAGATTCCTGAGGACATTTTGACAAAAGGATCTGATTTATCGCAAAAGTAGTTGACAAATAAAAAACCTTTAAATATCATTATTTCATAGAAGAAATAAAAAAACGCCGTGAACTGAAATAGTAATCTTTGAGCCTCAACTTGAAGCGAGACTGTGGCTGGTGAAAACAGTTAGTGAGTCAGGATGAATACATCAGCTAGTGGGACGCTTGAATTATTAGTAGAGTGTCACGATTAACACCCGTTAAAGTGTTGGGCCATGATGGTGGCTTGCTGAGGCTGGTTTAGTAATAAACTGGTAAATAAAGGTGGTAACGCGATAACTCGTCCTTTTGTGGGACGAGTTTTTTATTTCTCTAGGAAAGAGGGAGGTTTCTATGAAAAAACTAATTACACTTATTTTAACTCTTGGATTACTTGTAGCTTGTAGTTCAAATGATCCTCAAACAACTGATACTGGAGAAACTATGAAACATGTCGGTATTCTTCAACTGATGACCCACGATGCTCTAGATGAATCAAGAAGAGGATTCATTGATGCCTTGAGCGATGGAGGCTATGTCGAAGGAGAGAACTTAGTTATCGATTACCAGAATCCTGAAGGTGATGCCAGCAATCTTACAACGATGGCTGATTCTTTAATCGCTGGTAATCAAGATTTAATCTTAGCAATTGCGACAACACCTGTTCAGGCCTTACAAAATATCAATGTTGATACACCAATTCTAGCTACAGCTGTAACCGACTTTGTCGAAGCGGGACTTGTAGAATCAAATGAAAATCCTGGTGGCTTAATCGCTGGTGTCAGTGATGGATGCCCGATGAATGAACAACTAGATCTTTTATTAGAAGCTGTTCCAGATATTCAAAGTATTGGTATCATCTACACTTCATCTGAACCAAATTCAGAAATTCAAGCTAATCAGATGGTTGCCGAATGTGAAGAAAGAGGTATTGAAGCAGTTGTGGAAACAGTATCTGATAAGACGATGATAGATGATACATTACAAAGTTTTGTCGGTAAAATCGATGCCCTATATGTGCCTACTGACAACAATATCGCCTCAGCTATGGCCAGTGTTGATATCTTCGCTACTGAACATCAGTTGCCAGTACTGTGCGGTGAAAGCAATGCAGTAAAAAATGGTGGTCTATTATCGCTTGGTGTTGATTACTACAAGATCGGCTACCAAACAGGAGAAATGGCAGTAGCTATTCTAAATGGTGAAAAGACTATCAGCGATTTCCAAGTAGAATTCCAATCAGATATTCAAGTATATTACAATTCAAATACAGCTAGTAAGATAGGCATTAGTCTTCCTGATTCAATTATCGAAAGAGGAGAGGATGTCGCTAGCAATTAAATAAATAGAAAGGTTTAGAAAATGTCGTCTTCAATATTAATTTCAGCTATATCGCAAGGATTGCTATGGGCCATCTTAGCCATAGGCATCCATGTAACTTATCGTATCTTAGATATTTCCGACTTAACTAGTGAAAGTTCATTCACATTGGGTGCAGCGGTTACCGCATCAGCTATTGTGAATGGTGTTCCCCCACTTGTAGCTATCATCATGGCGACTATATCTGGCTCTTTAGCGGGTATGGTCACTGGCCTATTGCATACTAAATTACATATTCCTAGTCTATTGTCTGGTATCTTATCGATGACTGGTCTATATTCCATCAATTTAAGAATCATGGGTAAAGCCAATATTCCTCTCAATATGCATGATACTATTTTGACCAATATCAAAGACTTATTAGGACTGGCTAAAGATAGAGATGCCGCTATCATTCTAGGTATTATCGTATGTATTATTGTCATCTTAGTACTAGTGTGGTTTTTCAATACTGAATTTGGCTTTGGTATTGTGGCTACCGGTAGTAACGACAAGATGATTAGAGCTAATGGTATTAACTCTGATATCACAAAGATTGCCGGACTAATGTTAGCGAATGCGCTAATCGCATTAAGTGGCTCTCTAGTATGTCAATATAATGGTTATGCCGATGTCGGACAGGGTATAGGTGCTATTGTCATCGGACTAGCTTCCGTTATTATCGGTGAAGTTATCTTCAAAAGAAAGAATCTATTATTGAGTTTAGTAGGTATAGTTTTTGGTTCTATTATTTATCGTCTGATTGTCGCTTTAGTAATCAATAGTGACTATGTATCAGCTAATGATATGAAATTGTTTACTGCTATTATCGTTGCTGCGGCACTTTATTTAGCCAATATTAATTTCAAGAAGAAAGGAGCTAAAAAAGATGTTAGAGATAAAGCACATATCTAAGACCTTTAATGAAGGTACGGTTATAGGTGGTAATGGTGCCGGTAAATCTACCCTTTTAAATCTCATATCGGGAACATATATGATAGATAGCGGAAATATAATATTAAATGGAGACGACATTTCTAAACAGAAAGAATATAAAAGAGCAGCGAGAATAGGTAGAGTCTTCCAAGATCCAATGACAGGGACTTGTGCAGATTTGACTATTGAAGAAAATTTCTCTATCGCTAAAAGAAGAGGTAAATTAAGAACTTTAAGGATGGGTCTAACTTCCAAAGAGAAGGAAGAATATCGCGACCTATTAAAATCATTAAATCTAGGCCTAGAAAATCGTTTGACTAGTAAGGTTGGTTTACTCTCTGGTGGTCAAAGACAAGCTCTGACACTATTGATGGCAACCTTAGTTAAGCCAGAACTCTTACTATTGGATGAGCATACAGCAGCTCTAGATCCTAAGACTGCAAGTCGTGTCTTGTCACTCACTGATGAGTTGGTGCGCAAAGATAATCTTACGACCTTGATGATTACTCATAATATGAAGGATGCCATCAAATACGGCAATAGATTAATTATGATGTCAGAAGGTAAGATAATATTAGATGTTCGTGATGAAGAAAAAGAAAAACTAACTGTCAGTGACTTACTATCAATATTTGAAAAAGAGACCGGCTTTGAAATGGCTAACGATAGAGCTCTGTTATCATAAAGGTGCGTATTATACGCACCTTTATATATTTTAAGTTTGCTTTATTTGGGTAGTTAATTATATTTAGTTATAGTTCATAGTCTCTTGATTTATATGCAACTGATGATAAATAGATCAATATTAATGTAAACAACACAATAGTAATGAAAGAAATATACGTTTCATTAGATAAATTAAGTGCATTTGCTGGCGATAAAAGTTCAAACGGACTAAAATATTTTAAAAATTTTCCTTTATCTTCCAATATTTTTGCCAAATATCCAAGCATATAACTAAGCATTACAATGCCACTGCCTAAACCATTTGATGAGTATTTGCCACCTATAGAAGATATCGCTAAACCAATAGATAAAAATATAAATGGGACAGTACCAGTAATTTTAATTATTTTGACCATATCTGTCAGTTTAAATGTATCGTCTCCTACTAAAAAACCAAATATTATACCCGCTAATGATGTACTTAATACAACTATCAAAACAGCTATTAAAGACATCGAAACTTTTGCATAAAAAATTTGCTTTCTGGTTACAGCTAATGAATAAAGATATTCAATGGTTTTATTTTGTTTTTCTTTTCTAAGCGTTTGAACACCTAATGTCACCGCATAAATAGAAATGATAATAATCAATATATTAAATATCATTCCAAAGAAAGTCACGTAATTGCTCATTTGTGATATGTCTTCAACCCCCATTAATTGTAGATATTCTTTTGGCAACATTTCAAATTTTACTTGCGCCATTTCTTGCATAGTAGAAAAGAAAAACATATACATCGACATAATTCCAAATAGCACTGCAGACCATATTGAAATAGACTTAATATTTGTCTTTAATTGAAAAACAAACAAAGTTTTAAAATTATTCATATGTTTACTCCTTATAATATTTAATGAATTCATCTTCCACCGTTGCATATTTAATACATTGATATCATCATTATTTTCAAATTTCTTTTCTACACCATCTTTAGTTTTATATGAAACAATTTGTTTGAAATTGGTCATTATATTATTCATATCTAGGTCATCTACAATTTTCCCGTCTTTTATAATCAGCACTCTGTCACAATATTTTTGAATTTCGCTCAAATTGTGAGAAGACAAGAATATAGTCATGCCTTCTTTTTTTAAATTTAAAAGTAGTTCAAAAAACTTGATTTGCATAAGCGGATCTAGCCCGCTGGTAGGTTCATCAAGGATTAATAATTCTGTATCTTTTAGCAGTGCTTGTATTATAGACACTTTTTTCTTGTTTCCTAAACTTAAATCTTTAATTTTTTTATTTTTATCAAGTTCGAAATACTTGCAAAGTACATCAATTTTTTCTTTAGATGTATTGGAAATATTGCAAGAAAGATTAAAAATATCATCAGAAGTTAAATTATCATAGAAACATGAGTCACTAGGCATGTATCCTAAAAATTTTTTTATTTTGCTACTTTGATTTTTTGAATCCAAATTTTTTTATTTTAATAAGACCTGCGGTTGGCTTTAAAAAATCTAATATACATCTTATGGTGGTTGTTTTTCCAGCACCGTTTTTCCCGACAAATCCAACGATGTTGCCTTTCTTGACATTGAATGATATATTTTCTACAGCAGTAAATTTTCCATATCTTTTTGTCAGATTATTAACCTCAATCATATTCATAAATATTTCTCCTCATAGATAGATTTTCGCTATATCTTCAGATAATTTTCTTACGATTTAATTTTAATTTATTTTGAATTAAGATTCTTGATAGCATATAAATGTATCGTTTTTGTTTAATTACATTTATTCCATATTTAAAAATAAATGGTTTGCATAATCAATATTATGATAACTTATTATTTGAATTTTTTTTCTCAATAATTGTAATCGTTGGAAGCAAGTAGCAATTGATTATCATGAAATTCAATTATTTGGAAAAATCGGTATTAGTAGATATTAATAATAGATGGGCAATAAATCGGTATATAAAAATAGTATTAAAAGTTACGTATCGCTATTTTCTTCAGAGGAAAAGTAATTGACAATTCGCTCATTTACAACTTAATATTATTGTAGTTTTTTAATGCCTCCTTAGTTAAATGGATATAACAAACCCCTCCTAAGAGTTTGTTCCAACGTTTACCTTTTGGGCTAAGGTGATCGTTGTATTGTCAATCTAAGCCCAAATTTTCTAAGTGTCCATATAGCTCAGCTGGATAGAGCACACGCCT
>CALBGK010000033.1 GCA_937893115.1 uncultured Erysipelotrichaceae bacterium
GATGAGATAATCTATCCTGCCTCTATCACCAAATTGATGACGCTAGATACGATATTAAACCTAGATGTGCCTTTAGATGATGAGATAGTGATCACTTATGATGACTTTGATCTAATGCATACGCGTAATGCCTCGGTAGCTGGACTAATTGTTGGTAGTAGCTATACGATAGAAGATTTATTATATGCGATGATCTTACCTTCAGGGGCAGATGCTTGTGAAGCCTTAGAGCGTTACTTTCTTGAAAGAGATATAGACTTGGTTACAAAGATGAATGAAAGAGCCAAAGAATTGAAGATGGATAATAGTCACTTCGTCAATACGACAGGTCTATATGAAGATGAACATGTGGCAAGTCTTAAAGATATTAAGAAATTAGTTATCGATTTATACAATTATGATGTGGCCTATGATATCCTTTCGACTTTTGAATATGTAACAGGAGATGAAAAATATTATTCAAGTCTTTATCATTTAGGCATGGATGATTATGAGACAGTTGAGATATTAGGTGGCAAGACAGGCTATACATATGAATCTAAGCAGAATATTATGGTCTTATATCGCCATGACGATTATACTTTCTGCATGTTGCTGGCGGAAGCGGATGGTGAAGATGGTGGCCCATATCATGCTGCAGATGTTTATGCGATATTAGATTATCTATATGCTTTTTGATAAAATATAAATATGAATTAATGAATAGGCAAAGGTGGTTTATGAATAAGATTTATGTAATTGGTGGTGCAAATATTGATATTTTTGCGAGATGTTATGAAGATATACTCATTCGTGATTCTAACCCTTCTTCCATGACTATGTCTTTTGGTGGGGTTGGGCATAATATCGCAAATAATTTAGCCAACTTAAAAGAAGAAGTTTATTTTATATCTTGCTTTTCTGATGATTACTTTGGCAAGATGCTCTATGATGCTTGTGCCAAAGTGGGTTTTGATATGCGCTATTCATTCTTTAATAATGCATATCCTAGTTCGATGTACTTAGCTATCATGGATAAGAATTCTGATATGTATTTAGCTTCTAGTGATATGCGCATAGTTGAAAATCTTAAATATGAAGATTTTTCCTTTTTAGAAGAAATTATCGATGAAGATGATTATTTAGTAATTGATACAAATTTATGTCAAGAGACTATTAATTCCTTGTATCGAAATATTAGAGGCATCAAGATTACAGATGCCATTTCTGCTAATAAGGTATATAAAGTTAAAGATAATCTTCCATATATCGACATCTTAAAATTAAATCTCATCGAAGCAGAGGCTCTGCTCAAGCATCAATTAGATGATGATGCCAAGATAGTGGCTGCTTTGCGAACACTCAAAGCTAAAGGCAGTAAGGAAGTATTGATCACTACAAGAAATGGGGCATACTTGGCTAGTGATAAGATATATTATTTTGAACATGATGCCTATGATAAGGATGTCAAGAATAC